>CAUPRZ010000116.1:0-6839 GCA_963513855.1 uncultured Hylemonella sp. | reverse complement strand
GGCGAGGCCATCGAGATCCTGGACTGGGCCGACACGCGCCACCTGGCCGATCTGCCGCCGCAGCCCGTCTACGACCAGCAACGCCTGGCGCGGGACCACGAGGCCCTGGTCCAGGGTGCCGATAGCGCCTGACGCAGCCGTGGTTTTCGGTCCCGGCGGATAATCGGGGCACCATGGCTCTGCTGATCACCGACGAATGCATCAACTGTGATGTCTGCGAGCCCGAGTGCCCCAACCAGGCGATCTATCTCGGGCCGGAGATCTATGAGATCGATCCCTCGCGCTGCACCGAATGCGTGGGCCATTTTGATGAGCCCCAGTGTGTTCAGGTCTGTCCCGTGGCCTGCATACCCGTGAACCCGCAGCATGTGGAAAGCCGCGAGACGCTGTGGCAGAAATACCAGCGTCTGCAGGCCGAGGCCCAGGCGGCGGGCAAGCCTTAGGGCCTGATCACTTCGTGACGGGTGCCCGGTAGGCCGGGATCTTCTCTTTGCTGCCGCTTTTTTTCTTCTCGGCCGTTTTCTGTGCCGCCTTATCGGCTTCGCGCTGGGCCTTGTCGGTCTGCTCAGCGGCTTTCCGCGCCGCTGCTTCTTCCTTCAGCCGGGTCTTTTCCAGCGTATCCCCCGCGCGTTTTTCATGTTTGACGCTGGCCTCGTGCGCCTTGCGCTGCTCGGGGGTTCGGCTGTCCGTGGCATCCACGGTATTCCCGCCCGGGCAGGGCGTCTGGCTGTAGCTGCTGCCGCAGCGGTAGACGGTCTGGGCCTGCAGGCCGGTGCAGAGGCTAAGGGCGCTGCTGCTCGCGAGGAGCAGTGACAGTATCTTCTTCATGCGGACTCTCCTTCCTGGGGGGCAGATCGGCCGGCCGCGCAGGCTTGGGCCGGGGCGGTTTGCTGGTGTGGATCAGCTGGGTGGCTTTTTCCATCTCACCGGCCAGCAGGTCGGGCAGGGCCTTGAGGGAGCGCGTGATGCAGTCCTCGATGGCCGTGCGGTGCTCGGGTGAGGGTTTCTTGAGCACCCAGTTCACCACCTCCGCCTTCACGCCCGGATGGCCCACGCCGATACGCAGGCGCCAGTAGTCGTCCGTGCCCAGCCTGGCATGGATGTCGCGCAGGCCATTGTGGCCGGCATGGCTGCCACCGAACTTGAGCTTGACCTGGCCGGGCACGATGTCGAGTTCGTCGTGGGCGACGAGGATCTCTTCGGGTTTGAGCTTGAAGAAACGTGCCAGTGCCGCCACCGACTTGCCTGAGTCGTTCATCCAGGTCTGCGGTTCCAGCAGCCAGATGGTTTGGCCTTTGACGGTGGTGCGTGCCGCCAGACCGTGGTAGCTCTTGTCCATGGCCAGGCTGGTCTTGAGTTCGCGGGCGATGGCGTCGATCCACCAGAAGCCGGCGTTGTGCCGGGTGGCCTCGTATTCGGGGCCCGGGTTGCCCAGGCCGACAAACAGTTTGATCATGCGCGGATTATCGGTGCATCCATGGCCGCTGGAGGCGCCAAAAAAAACGGCCCACCGAAGTGGGCCGTGTGGGCATAAGCCGGGAGGCTTATTTCTTGGCGGCCGGTGCCTTGGCAGCCGGAGCGGCAGCCTTGGCCGGAGCGGCCTTGCCACCAGCGGCCGGGGCCGCAGCAGCGGCAGCGTCGGCGGCAGCCGGTGCGGCTTCGGCAGCGTCTGCGCCAGCCACCATCACCACCGACACGACGACCGGGTTGGCCTTGCCGTGGGTCACGGCAGTCACGCCCTTGGGCAGCTTGATGTCGGACAGGTGCAGGGATGCACCCTTCTTCAGGCCGCTCAGGTCCACGGCGATGAATTCGGGCAGATCGGCCGGCAGGCAGAGGACTTCGATTTCGGTCAGCACGTGGTTGGCGATGCAGCCGTCGGTCTTGACCGCAGGCGAATTCTCGTCACCGCTGAAGTGGAAGGGCACCTTCATGTGCAGCTTGGTGTTGGCGTCCACGCGCTGGAAGTCGATGTGCAGCACCAGGGCTTTGAAGGGGTGCATCTGCACGTCACGCAGCAGTACCTTGTTGCTCTTGCCGTTCAGTTCCATGTCCAGGATGGACGAGTGGAAGGCTTCCTTCTTCAGGGCGTGCCACAGGGCGTTGTGGTCGAGCTCGACCAGTTGCGGCTCGGCGGTACCGCCGTAGACGATGGCGGGCGTGCGGCCCGTGGTGCGGAGACGGCGGCTCGCACCCGTACCCTGCTTGGCGCGCTCAAAAGCGACGAATTTCATAGTTCACTCCATCAGGAGTCCACCGCGACCAGTGTGACTCCGGTTTGAAAAAGCCCGCGCAGAAAGCGCGGGCCGCTTTTTGTCTCAGAACAGGTCGTCCTGGTCCGAGAACAAACTCATGACCGACTCGCCCTTGGCGATGCGGTGGATGGTTTCCGCGATCAGCGGGGCCACATTGACCTGCCTGATCTTGGTGCTGGCGGCGGCGGCCGGGCTCAGCGGGATGGTATTGGTCACCACCACCTCGTCCAGGGCCGTGCCCTTGGACAGGCGCTCGATGGCCGGGCCGGAAAAAATCGGGTGCGTGCAGTAGGCGTAGACCTTCTTGGCGCCGCGCTCCTTGAGCACCTCGGCAGCCTTCACTAGGGTGCCAGCGGTGTCGATCATGTCATCCATGATCACGCAGTTGCGGCCTTCGATCTCGCCGATCACGTGCATCACTTCACTGACGTTGGCTTTGGGGCGACGTTTGTCGATGATGGCCAGGTCGCAGCCCAGCTGCTTGGCCAGTGCGCGGGCGCGCACCACACCACCCACGTCGGGTGAGACCACGATCAGGTCTTCGTACTTCTTCAGGCGCAGGTCACCCAGCAGCACCGGCGAAGCGTAGATGTTGTCGACCGGAATGTCGAAAAAGCCCTGGATCTGGTCGGCGTGCAGGTCCATGGTCAGCACGCGGGCCACACCTACGGCTTGCAGCATATTGGCCACGACCTTGGCCGTGATCGGTACACGCGTCGAGCGCGGGCGGCGGTCCTGGCGGGCGTAACCGAAATAGGGGATGACGGCGCTGATGCGCTCGGCCGAGGCGCGCTTGAGCGCGTCCACCATGATGAGCAGCTCCATCAGCGAGTCGTTGGTCGGCGCGCAGGTGGACTGCACGACAAACACGTCGCGGGCGCGTACGTTCTGGTTGATCTCGACCGTGACCTCACCGTCTGAGAAACGACCGACCGTGGCCGCGCCCAGCGTGATGCCGAGGTGTTTGGCGATGTCCGCGGCCAATGCCGGATTGGCATTGCCCGTGAAAATCATGAAATCAGGGGATTGAGCGACCTGCATGAACGGATCCAGCGATGAGTGACCAGTGACCCAGAAACATTTGGCAGGGGAGAAAGGATTCGAACCTTTGCATGCTGGAATCAAAATCCAGTGCCTTAACCAACTTGGCGACTCCCCTACACAGGTGGGCAGCTGGGTTACAGCTGCTCACCGACTAACTCTTTTCACTGGTCGCCCAACCGCACAGCGGATGAATCTCCAGACTGCTGCACAACCGGACCTGCATCGCGTCCGGCGCCATCGGAACACGTAGGTCGGGCGGTGCCCACGCAAACACGGCACTTCCTGAGCCTGTCATTCGTCCGTTCAGTCCCAGAGTGGCGAGCCAGTCCAGGGCCTCTGTGACACCCGGGCAGAGCCTCTGGGCGACAGCTTGCAGGTCGTTGCGGGCTTCGTTGAAGAAGGCCTGCGGGTCTGCAGCAAAGCCTGAGATTGTAGCAGGAATACTGTCGCGCTTCAAAGCCGGATCTGAAAAAATGGCACGGGTTTCGAGTCCGGCCGCCGGCTTGACCACCAGAACAGGGCGTGGCGGCAACTGCACCGGGGTGATCAGTTCGCCGATGCCTTCGACCCAGGCGTTGTGGCCGCGCAGGAAGAAGGGCACATCGGCCCCGAGCTGCAGGCCGATGGTACAGAGCTGCTCCAGCGTGAGGCCAAGCTGCCACAGGCGGTTGAGCGCGAGCAGGGTGGACGCTGCGTCCGACGATCCGCCACCCATGCCGGCCTGGGCCGGCACGCGTTTTTCAATGCCGATGTGCACCCCCGCCCTGCTGCCGGTAGCAGCCTGCAAGGCGCGCGCTGCACGCAGGATCAGGTCCTCGGGGGGCAGCGGTGTTAGCAGATCCTCGCGGCTGATGCCGCTGGCGCGTTTCTCGAAGTGCAGGGTGTCGGCCCAGTCGATCAGCATGAAGACCGACTGCAGCAGGTGGTAGCCGTCGGCGCGGCGCCCCGTGAGGTGCAGGAAGAGGTTGAGCTTGGCCGGAGCCGGGATGTCGAGGAGCGACTGCATGGCCGCGATTATCGGAGGCTCTCAGGGCTGTTCGAGGATCAGTCGCAGATCGGCGGCGGGAGCGGGCTGCAGGCGCCGTGCCAGCAGCCGTCCGGCGTCGAGCTGCGTCAGGTCGGCCTGCCAGCCGGCAGCAGAAACCGCACGGCCTTGCAGCCATTCGAACAGCGCGGCGATAGGGAGGGCGGTGCCGGTGGCTTCCTGGGCCAGGGCGTCCAGGCTGTCGAAGGCACGGGTCTGGCCGTTGTTGCGCAGGAGGGCGGTCTGCGGGTTCCAGCGCAGCTGGGCCACGGTGGTGCCAATGGGGCTGGACAGCAGCAACTCCCCCGTTTCTGCTGTGCCCTGAAGTTCGAAGTTGGCAAAAAAGGAGGTGGGCTCGGGCTGGGCTGCCACACGCAGGGCCAGGCGGCCCTGCCAGTAGCTGGCTGCGGCCGGGGAACCTGTCGGGGGGCGCAGCGTCGGCTGGGCGCAGCCCGCAAGCAGCAGAAGCGCCGGCCCGCCGGCCAGGAGGGCGCGGCGTGTGGTGCGGACGGCTGTACCTTCGTGCTGCGCACTGTGGTGCGAGCTCCTTGGGAGCGGCCCGGCGGATCTCACGGCTTGACCCGCAGGCGCTTGAGCGTTTCGACCAGGGTTTCGTTCTCGGCGTTGAGCTGCAGGCCTTCGCGCCAAATGCTCAGCGCCTGTTCGCGCTGGCCCAGGCTCCAGAGCACCTCGCCCAGATGGGCGGCGATCTCGGCGTCGGGGCGGGCGCGGTAGGCCTTCTCGAGCACACGCTGGGCCTCGGCCTTGTTGCCGGCACGGAATTCGACCCAGCCCAGGCTGTCGGTGATGAAGGGGTCGTCGGGCGCGAATTCGAGGGCCTTCATGACCAGCTTGCGCGCTTCGGCCAGACGCACATTGCGATCGGCGAAGGAATAGCCCAGGGCGTTGTAGGCGTGGTGGTAGTCGGGCTTCTCGGTGATGATGCGGCGCAGGAGGCGCTCCATCTCGCTCATATTGCCCAGTTTCTCGGCCAGGGTGGCCTGGTCGTAGAGCAGGTCGTAGTCCTTGGGGTCGCGCTTGGTGGCTTCGGCCAGCAACTCGTAGGCCTGGCCGTAGAGCTTGTTGTCGCGCAAGAGCTGGACTTCGGTGGACAGCTTCATCCGCGCGTCGGCCGGCGAGCGTTCGGGCAGGTTGCGGATCAGTTCACGCGCGTCGTCGATCTTGCCCTGGCGCGCCAGCATGCCGGCACGCCGGCTCTGGGTGCGCACCAGGTCTTCGGGGCTGTTGATTTTGGCCAGCCAGGCTTCGGCCAGCCTATAGTCCTTGCGCTGCTCGGCGATCTGGGCCAGCGCAAGATAGGCCTGGGCCAGGGCGCGGCTGGGCTCCTCCACCTCGCCAGCACTGCGGCGCGACTGCATGAGCTCCAGGAACTGCTTGAGCGAGCGCTCGGCTGCGTCACGGCGGTTGTCCTGCAATTCGAGCGTGCCGCGGATCAACCAGGCTTCGGCGTAATCGGGTTTTTCTGTGGTGACGGCCTGCACCTGGGTGCCAGCCTCGGCATAACGCTGGGCGTCGAGCAGGGCGCGCGCGTAGGCCAGGCGCACGGCCGGTTGGGGCCGGCCTTCCATGTACTTGCGCACGATGGCTTCCGCCCCGGGCTGTTGTGGCGACATGAGTGCCAGCGCCAGCAAGGCCGGTCCTTCGGCCTTTGTGTCCAAGGCCTGGCCGCGCCGCGCGGCCTCCAGCGCGCCGGCGCTGTCCCCGGCATCCAGGCGCATCTGGCCCACCGTGCTCCAGGCGGCCGCTCCGGTCTGGGCGTTGCCCAGATGGTCCGCCAGGGCCTGTTCCATCACTTCGGCAGCCCGTTTCTTGTCGCTGCTGCGCACGAAAAAGGCGGGCAGGGTGGCGATGGTCAGGGGGCGTTCCCTGGCCTCGGCCAGCGCTACTTCGCGCTTGAGCGGCTCGAGGATGTCGCCGAGCCGGTTCAGGCCGATCAGGATCTGCAACACATAGCGGTTGGCATCGCGCGAGGCGGGCTGGGCTTGTTTCCAGGCGCGCGCCGCCTGCAGCGCCGATTCACCGGCACGTGATTGCAGGGCGATTTCGACGGCACGCTGGTACAGCCTGGGGTCGTTGGTCTTGCGGGCGGCGTCCAGGGTGAGGGAGTAGCCCACGCCGGCTTCACCGCGCTGGGTGCTGAACTCGCCGATGAGCAACTGGTAGAGCAGCTCGCCATCCATGGCGGAATTGACGGGCGGGGTCGCGGGGGCCGGGGAGTCCGGCTGCTGCGCATGCGCCGTCAGGGCAGCGAGCAGCAGCAGGGGGAGGAGGCGCAAACATGGAGACATATCGACTCATAATAATCCAAGCCCCATTCCCCTTGCCCACCCCTGTCCCATGCCCGAATTACCGGAAGTCGAAGCCACACGCCTGAGTTTTGCGGACCGCATCGCAGATGCACGCATCCTGTCCGCCTGGCTGGGCAAGCCCCTGCGCTGGCCGCTGGGCTTGCCACCGGGGGAACTGACCGGGCGTGTCGTGCTGAGGGTGCGCCG
>CAUPRZ010000115.1:0-6852 GCA_963513855.1 uncultured Hylemonella sp. | reverse complement strand
GGCCGCTCGGCCTATTACTGGTCGCCCCTGGGCCTGACCCTGCCTTTCATCAAAGATGGCAAGCTCGTCCCCCTGGCGGTGAGCACGGCGCAGCGTGCCCCGCTCATGCCCGAGGTGCCGGTGATCTCCGACCTGGTGCCCGGCGTGGTCTACGACCACTGGTACGGCCTGGTGGCCCCGGGCAAAACCCCTAACGCCGTCGTGGAACAGATCTCCGCCGAGGTGGGCCGCATCCTGCGCTCGCCCGAGGTGGTCAAGTCCCTGGGCGCCCAGGGTGTCATGCCGGCGCCCACCACCCCGGCGGAATTCGACAAATTCATCGCCTCGGAAATCGAACGCCTGGGTCAGGTGGTCAAAAGCGCGGGCATCCAGCTCGACTGAACCGACCCCTGATGTAAGGAATTCCCACATTGATCCGCGGTCAAATTTGGGCGATAAACCCAGCTTCAGTCCCAAACCGAGAGAGACATATGGACCACATCAAACACAACCTGGACCGACGCAGCTATCTGAAGCTGATGGGGGCCGCCGGCCTGGCCAGCACGGGCGTGGGCGCCCTGGCCCAGGACGCCTGGCCCAACAAGCCCGTGCGTTGGATCGTGCCCTTTGCACCGGGTGGCACCTCCAGCATCGTGGCGCGCAGCATCGGCACCGAACTGACCAAGCAGATGGGCCAGGCCTTCGTGATCGATAACAAGGGTGGCGGTGGCGGCGTGCCGGCCATGCAGGAACTCATGCGCGCCCCGGCCGACGGTTACACCATCGTCATGAGCCATATCGGCCTGATGGCGGTCAACCCGATGATCTACCCGGACGCCGGTTACGACGTGAACAAGGACTTCGTGCCGGTCACCCTGCTCAACCGCATCCCCAGCCTGTTCTGCGTGCACAAGGATGTGCCGGCGACCGATCTGAAGTCCTTTGTGGCCTATGCCAAATCCCGGCCGGGTCAGCTCAACTACGCCTCGGCCGGCAACGCCAGTGCCGGCCACCTGGCCGTCGAAGCGCTGAAGCTCAAAGCCGGCATCTTCATGACCCACATCCCCTACCGGGGGACAGGTCCGGCCCTGAATGACTTTCTGGCCGGTCGGGCCGAGTTCTTCTCGGCGGGGACGCCGGCCCTGCTGCCGCACATCAAGAGCGGGAATGTCCGTTGCATCGCCGTAGGCTCGGCCCAGCGTATCTCCGTGCTGCCCGACGTGCAGACCGTGGCTGAAACCTATCCGGGTTTCGAGACCGTGCAGTGGTATGGCATCCATGCCCGTGCCGGTACGCCGCAGGCCATCATCACCCGCCTGCAGCAGGAATGCGCCAAGGCCCTGCGCGCACCCGATGTGGTCGCCAAACATGAAGCTGAAAGCGCCGTCGCCGGCGGCGGTTCCCCCAAGGAATACGCCGATTTCGTCGCCAAGGAACAGGCCCGCTGGAAAGAAGTGGTGATCAAGGCCAACATCAAACCGGGCTGATCCTTTCCAACCCCAAAAGAAAAAGCCGCCGGGCTCCAGGAGCCCGGCGGCTTTTTTGCTTCTTATCAGACCAGGCGCAGGTCCACGACGATATTGCCGCGGGTGGCGTTGGAATAGGGGCAGACCTTGTGAGCGGTGTCCACCAGATCCTGCGCAACGGCGCGGTCCATGCCCGGCAGGCTGATGGCCAGGCGTGCGGCAATACCGAAACCCTGGGGGATGGGGCCGATGTCCACTTCCGCATCAATCGAGGCGTCAGCCGGGACGGCGATCTTTTTCATGCCGGCCACGTGCTTGAGCGCGCCCATGAAACAGGCAGAGTAGCCAGCGGCGAACAGCTGCTCGGGGTTGGTCGCGCCACCGGCCCCACCCATGGCCTTGGGCGGGGACAGCTTGACGTCGAGCAGGCCGTCGTCGCTGGTGGAACGGCCATCGCGGCCGCCCGTGGTGTGGGCCTTGGCGGTGTAGACAACTTTGTCGAGGATGGTGGGCATGGTGAGCTCCTTGGTGGGTGGTTAAAAAAAGAAATCAGGCCTGCAGGCGCTCGCGCAGCTGCTGGACCTGACGGGTCAGCGCGTGCAACTCGGTCGGCGGGCACTGCATGGCTTCGAACATGCAGCCGGGTATGGGGGCGGCCTTGGCCTTGAGCTTGCGACCGGCGGCGGTGAGCTGGATCAGCACCCGGCGCTCGTCAGCCGCATCGCGCAGACGGCTGATGTAGCCCACGCCTTCGAGGCGTTTGAGCAGGGGCGTGAGCGTTCCCGAATCCAGGTACAGCCGTTCGCCGATCTCGGAGACGGTCAGCCCGTCGCGCTCCCAAAGCACGAGCATGGCCACGTACTGCGGGTAGGTCAGGCCCAAGGCATCCAGATGCGGCTTGTAGGCCTTGGACATGGCGTGCGAGGCCGAATACAGGGCAAAGCAGACCTGGTTGTCGAGCCGCAGGGCTTGATCGGCAGAGATGGTTTTGCTTGGCATGGGCTGAATTATTGCAAGCAATTAAATTGTGTGCAATTTAATTGCTCAATAGCCCTTCCCGTGGCGCGGGCATGGTCAAAAACAGGAAGAGGGGTCAGGCGGCCGGCCGCACGCCTTCCCAGGCGTTCTGGAACAGCTGGTGGATGGCCGTGCGCTCCAGCGGGCGCGGATTAGGGTATTGGTTCTGCAGGGCGATATCGCAGGCCTTGTCGAGGTCGGCCTCCTTCAGGCCGATGTCCTTGAGCGCCACGGGTGCGCCGTTGTCCTTGGCCAGGTCATACACGGCCTGCGCCGCCGTTGCACCGCCCAGCGCATGCCGGATGCGTGTCATGGCCTGAGGCGCATCCAGGCTGTTGTAGGCCAGGGCGTGGGGCAGCACGATGGTGTGTGTTTCTGCGTGCGGCAGGTTGAAGCTGCCGCCCAGGGTGTGGCAAAGCTTGTGGTGCAGCGCCATGCCCACATGGCCCAACACGGTGCCGCAAAGCCAGGCGCCGTAGAGCGCGTCACCCCGCGCCTCGATGTCACGCGCGTTTTTCACGATGGCCGGCAGCGCACGACCCAGGGCCGTGATGCCCTCCTCGGCCATGAGGTCCATGATGGGGTTACGGTCCACGGCGTACAGGCCTTCGGCCGCGTGAGCGATGGCATTGATGCCGCTGGTCACGCTCATGCCCACAGGCAGGCTCAGCGTGAGCTCAGGGTCGTAGATCACGGTGCGCGGCAGCACCCGCAGGTCGCGCCCGGTCTTCTTGAGGCCGGCTTCGGTGATGCCGAAGATGGGCGTCATCTCGGAGCCGGCATAGGTGGTGGGGATGGCCAGGATGGGCAGGCCCGAGTCGAGCGCGATGGCCTTACCCAGGCCCGTGGTGGAGCCGCCGCCGATGGCCACGGCGCAATCGGCACCCAGTTTCTGCGCCACTTCGCGTGCTTCGCGTGCGGTCTCCAACGGTACGTGCATGACGGCGCGGTCGAACACACCCGCCGCACGCGCGCCCAGAAGATCAGCCACCATCTCGGCCGAAGCACGTTGCTCAGGGGTGGACAGCACCAGGGCCTTTTTTGCACCCAGGGCATCGATCTCGCGCGCCAGCTGTGACAGTGAACCTGCGCCGAAAATGACGCGTGCGGGCTGGGCGGTGTAGACAAAGGGGGACACGGGTAGCTCCGAAAGTATCAGCCGGGCAAGACTACAGCTTGGGGTTCAAGCCGGCGCCACGTTCCAGCACCTTGATGATGACAGCGTAATCGTCCAGGCCATTGCCCTGCACCACGGCCGCGTGCATGAGCTTCTGCGTCATGGCGGTCTGCAGCAGCGGCACGTTGTGGACCGAACCAGCGCCCAGGATCAGGTCCAGGTCCTTGATCATCTGCTCCACCGTGAAGGTGGGCGTGAAGTCACGCTGGGCCAGCTGCGCCGACTTGGCCTTGACGATGGGTGAGGCCACGGCACTGGCGGTCAGCACCTGCCACATGGCCAACCAGTCCAGCCCGCCCTTGCGGCCCAGGGTCAGGGCCTCGGCCAGCATGGCGCTGGTCTGCGCGATCATGAGGTTGACCACCAGCTTCATCAGGCGGGCCTGCTCGGCATCCCCCAGATAAAACTGATTCGGCCCAAAAGTCTGCAGGAGCGGCAGCACCCGGTCGTAAGCCGTACGCGGGCCCGAGGCCATCACCGTGAGTTGCGCCGCTTCGGCCATCTTGTTGTTGCCCGAGACAGTGGCGCGCACATAGACAATGCCTTGCACCTCCAGTGCCTGCGCCACCTCGGCTGAAACCGTGGGTGAAACCGTGCTGGTGTCCACATAGAGGGTGCCCGGTCGCGCGGCAGCAACCACCTGGGCAGAGACGGCGCGCAGGGCAGCATCGTGCGGCAGAGAAGACAAGACGATGTCCGCAGCAGCGATGGCCTGGGCGGCATCTTCAAGCACGCGCAGTCCCTGCGCCTGCGCCAACTCACGTCGTTCAGCACAGGGGTCACTGACCGTGAGCGCATAACCGGCCGCGGCCAGATGGCTAGCCATGGGCAGGCCCATCTTGCCGATGCCGCAGACATGGATCTTCATGTTCCGTCTCCTCGGTTCAGGGGAGCGACGCGAGGGCACGCTCGAAAAAGGACAGGTCCATATACCTGTCGGGTGCCGGCGGCCTGCCACCCCACAGGCCCGCCATCTCGGCACGGAGGGCCAGCACGGCCTGGAAGCCCGGCAGGTCAAAACGGGCATCGGGGGCCAGACCGGCCCCGGGGGTCAGCAGGGCCGCATAGGTGGCAGAGGCGGTCTCGGCATCCAACTTAAAACTGCGCATGAGCAAGTCGAGCATGGCCGCACGCCGGTTGGGGTCGATGACCAGGCGCTGGCCCTCGATGCAGGCGGCCAGGTAACGGGTCAGCAGCTCATCATGGTCGCGCTGTGCCCAGCTGCGCAGGACAAAGGCGCCGGTGGCCTGGTAAGGACCCAGCAGCATGTGCTGGTTACCCAGGCTCTTGAGCCCCTGCTGGCGCACCGTGAAGGAAAAAGGCGGGTTGATCATGGCCGCGGCGAGCTGCGGGTCGGCCACCATGGCAGCCGCGCGCGGGCCGGTACCACCGGCCAGGCGCACGCTGTAGTCACGCCCTTCGAGCAGGCCGTGGTTCTTGAGGATCTTCTTGGCCACCAGGGCGTAGGCCGTGTTGGGCGCATCGACGGCCAGCACCTTGCCACGCAGGTCTTCCATGGAACGGATCTCGGGCCGGACCATGAAGTCGTTCATGCCGGCGTCCCCTCCCAGCACGATCACCACGTCCTGTCCCGCCTCCACCATGGCCACGGCGTTGTCCACCGCGGCATGGGCGATGTCGAAACGCCCCTCGGCCAGGCCGGCGCGCTGGGCATCGGAGTTGGGCGTGTGCTGGATCTCCAGCGCCAGGCCACGCCGTGCAAAACAGCCCGCCTCCTGCGCCGCCAGCAGGGGCAGGTTGCTGGAGGTATTAAAAATATTGACGCGCAGTGGCTGCATGAACAGGGGTCTCGACGAGTTTCAGAGAACTGCCAGTGCAGCCCGGCACTGGCAGTCGATGGCGGCCAGTTTCAAGCCTTACTTGGCGTCTTTCATGATGCCGCTCAGCGTCGCATGCTCTTCACGGATGAAGGCGTCAAAACGCTCGGGTGTCATGGGCAGGGGCTCACCGCCGAGCTTGGCCATGCGCTCCTTGACGTCCGGCTGGTTCAGGGCCTTGTTGACCTCCTGGTTGAGCTTGTTGACCACGTCACGCGGGGTCTTGGCCGGTGCCAGCAGGCCGATCCAGAAGTCGAAGACAAAACCGGGAACGGCCGCTTCAGCCACCGTGGGCACATCGGGCAGGGCCGAGGAACGCTGGGCCGTACTGACCGCCAGGGCGCGCATGCGGTTGTCGCGGATCATGGGGATGGACGAGAGCACGGGGGTGAACATGAGGTCCACGCGCCCGGCTACGGTCTCGGTGATGGTCTCGGGTGTGCCTTTGAAGGGAATGTGGGTGGCCTGGATGCCCGTGATGGCACGGAACTTCTCGGCGTTCACATGGGTGGCGCTGCCGGTGCCGGCGGAGGCGTAGTTGAGCTTGCCGGGGTTGGCCTTGGCAGCGGCAATCAGCTCCGAGACGTTCTTGATCGGACTGCCAGCACCGACCACCAGCACATTGGGCAGGGAGGCCAGCGGCGTGATGCCGGCAAAGTCACCCACGGTGTCGTAGCTCAGGCCCGGGTAGAGCACGGGGTTGACCACGTGGCCGGTGGACACCACCAGCAGGGTGTAACCATCGGGCTCACTCTTGGCCACGAAGGCCGAACCGACGGTGCCACCAGCCCCGGGTTTGTTCTCGACGATCACGGTCTGGCCCCAGGCCGCGCCGAGCTTCTCGCCCACGATGCGCGCCATGATGTCCGTGGCACTGCCGGGCGTGAAAGGCACGACGATACGGATCGGTTTGCTTGGATAACCCTGCGCCAGTGCCAGGCTCGTCCCCAGCAGCATGGCTGCAGCAATAAGTACGCGTTTCATGTCTGTCTCCTTTTATAGATTGATATGTCCAAACACTCACAGCGGCTCTCGGCCCGGAGGCGTGAGCCGCTTCTTCTGCTTACCGCGACAGGCCCAGGGCCGTCGTGATCTTTCGGCCTGAAGCCTGCAGCGCAGCGAGCTTCGGTGCCAAATCCACATCCACCAGTTTTCCGTGGCGCTTTTTCCAGCGCCCGGCCACCATCACGCTATCGATGTTGGCCAGCGTGGTCTGCATCACCACCGTGCTCACGGGCTCGTGCACGGGCTGCATGTTCAGGTCATCGGCGCGGATCAGCACCAGGTCGGCCTGCTTGCCTGCGGCCAGGGTACCGATACGGTCGAGTTGGCCCAGCATGCGCGCACCTTCCACCGTGACCCACTGCAGTGCTTC
>CAUPRZ010000114.1:0-6870 GCA_963513855.1 uncultured Hylemonella sp. | reverse complement strand
GGCGTTGTTCAGAGGGAACGGGCGGGCGGCAAACATGGCCTCAATTGTAGCGGATGGTCTGCCCAAAGAAAAAGGGCAGCCGCGTGGCTGCCCTTGGGTGTGAGCCCTGACGGCCGGCGGATCAGCCCAGTGCTTTGAGCACCGCATCGCCCATCTGCGCAGTGCCGACCTTGGTCGTGCCTTCACTCCAGATGTCGGGCGTGCGCAGGCCCTGGGTCAGCACCTTCTGCACGGCGGCTTCGATGCGCTTGGCAGCTGCTTCCTGGTTCAGGCTGAAGCGCAGCATCATGGCGGCGGAGAGGATGGTGGCCAGGGGGTTGGCTACGCCCTTGCCGGCGATGTCCGGGGCGCTGCCGTGGCTGGGTTCGTACAGGCCCTGGTTCTTGCTGTTGAGGCTGGCCGAGGGCAGCATGCCGATGGAACCCGTCAGCATGGCGGCTTCGTCCGAGAGGATGTCGCCGAACATATTGCCGGTCACGATCACGTCGAAGCTCTTGGGCGCCTTGACCAGCTGCATGGCCGCGTTGTCCACGTACATGTGGTCAAGCTTCACGTCGGGGTACTGGGCGTGGACTTCGGTGACCACGTCTTTCCAGAACTGGAAGGTCTCCAGCACATTGGCCTTGTCCACGCTGGTGACCTTCTTGTTGCGCTTGCGCGCGGCCTGGAAGGCGGTGTGGGCGATGCGCTCGATCTCGGGCTTGCTGTAGCGCATGGTGTCAAAGGCTTCCTCGGCGCCAGGGAAGTGGCCGTCCACGGCCGTGCGGCGGCCGCGCGGCTGGCCGAAGTAGATGTCGCCCGTGAGTTCACGCACGATCAGGATGTCCAGGCCGGCAATCAGCTCGGGTTTGAGGCTGGAGGCACCCACGAGTTGCTCGTAACAGATGGCCGGACGGAAGTTGGCGTACAGGCCCAGGTGCTTGCGCAGGCCCAGGATGGCCTGCTCGGGGCGCAGGGCGCGTTCGAGCTTGTCGTATTTCCAGTCACCCACGGCGCCGAAGAGGATGGCGTCGGCAGACTTGGCGAGGTTCAGCGTGGCATCGGGCAAGGGATGGCCTGCGGCCTCGTAGGCGGCGCCGCCCACAGGGGCGGTTTCCATTTCGAACTTGAGTTCCAGAGCTTTGAGAACCTTGACGGCCTCGGCAATGATTTCGGTACCGATGCCGTCGCCTGGCAGAACTGCGATCTTCATGTTTTTTCTTTGCTATTAAATTGAGAGCGGTTGAATGGGTGGGCGATCGATGGCGATCAGCCGATCATGGTGTGGGCGAGCCACGGCTTTTTGGCCAGACGTTCCGCTTCGTAGGCGGCGATCTTGTCCTTGTGGCGCAGGGTCAGGCCGATGTCGTCAAAACCGTTGAGCAGGCAGTACTTGCGGAAGGGCTGGACGTCGAATGGAATCTCTTCGCCCTGGGGCTTGACGACGACCTGGCGCTCCAGGTCCACGGTCAGGCTGTAGCCGGGGAAGGCTGCACATTCGTCAAAGAGCTGGGCCACCGTGGCCTCGGGCAACACGATGGGCAGCAGGCCGTTCTTGAAGCAGTTGTTGAAGAAGATGTCGGCGTAGCTCGGCGCGATGATGGCGCGAAAGCCGTACTGATCGATGGCCCAGGGCGCGTGCTCGCGCGAGGAGCCACAGCCGAAGTTCTTGCGCGCCAGCAGCACGGAGGCGCCGGTGTAACGCGACTGGTTCAGCACGAAGTCCGGATTCGGTTTGCGACTGGCCGGGTCCTGGCCCGGATAGCCCGGGTCGAGGTAGCGCCATTCGTCGAAGAGGTTGGGGCCGAAGCCGGTCTTGCGGATGGACTTGAGGAACTGCTTGGGGATGATGGCGTCGGTGTCGACGTTCTCGCGGTCCATGGGGGCCACGAGACCTTTGTGGAGTGTGAACTTCTGCATGATGCGTCTCTAGTCAGTTGAGGACAGAGCAAAATTGCTTCGCAATTCTTGGTCTGTCCCGCAATGTTTCAGGAAAACTTTCGGATGTCGACGAAGTGACCGTGCACGGCCGCGGCAGCAGCCATGGCCGGGCTGACCAGATGGGTGCGGCCACCGGCGCCCTGACGCCCTTCGAAGTTGCGGTTGCTTGTGGAGGCGCAGCGTTCGCCGGGCTCCAGGCGGTCGGCGTTCATGGCCAGGCACATGGAACAGCCAGGCTCGCGCCATTCAAAGCCTGCGGCCTTGAAGATCTCGTGCAGGCCTTCGCGCTCGGCCTGTTCCTTGACCTGGCCGGAGCCGGGCACCACGAGCGCCAGCTTGACGTTTTTGGACACCTTCTGGCCCAGCTTCTTGATCACGGCGGCGGCCTCGCGCATGTCCTCGATGCGGCTGTTGGTGCAGGAGCCGATGAAGACCTTGTCGATGCTGAAGTCGGCCAGGGGTTTGCCGGGTTCCAGGCCCATATAGCTGAGGGCACGTTCGATGGCGCCGCGTTTGCTGGCGTCTTTTTCCTTGTCCGGATCGGGTACACGACCGTCGATGCCCAGCACCATCTCGGGCGAGGTGCCCCAGGTGACTTGCGGCAGGATCTGCGTGGCGTCGATTTCAACCACGGTGTCGAACTTGGCGTCAGGGTCGGATTGCAGGTTTTTCCAATAGCTCACGGCCTGGTTCCACTCCAGGCCGGTGGGCGAAAGCGGACGGCCGCGCACATACTCGATGGTCTTGTCGTCCACGGCCACCAGACCGGCGCGGGCGCCGCCTTCGATGGCCATATTGCAGATGGTCATGCGGCCTTCCATGGACAGGGCGCGGATGGCGGAGCCCGCGAACTCGATGGTGTAGCCCGTGCCGCCGGCGGTGCCGATTTTTCCGATGATCGCCAGCACGATGTCCTTGGCCGTCACACCCTTGGCCAGGGTGCCTTCGACCTTGACCAGCATGTTCTTGGCCTTCTTGGCCAGCAGGGTCTGCGTGGCCATCACGTGCTCGACCTCGCTGGTGCCGATGCCGTGGGCCAGTGCGCCGAAGGCGCCGTGGGTGGAGGTGTGTGAATCACCGCAGACCACGGTCATGCCGGGCAGGGTGGCGCCGTTCTCCGGGCCGATCACGTGCACGATGCCCTGGCGCTTGGACAGGAAGGGGAAAAAGGCGGCCGCGCCCGATTCCTTGATGTTGGCGTCCAGCGTGGTGATCTGTTCCTTGCTGATGGGGTCGGTTATGCCGTCGTAGCCCTGTTCCCAGCCCGTGGTCGGGGTGTTGTGGTCGGCGGTGGCCACGATGGAGCTAACCCGCCAGACCTTGCGGCCGGCCTGGCGCAGGCCTTCGAAGGCCTGGGGGCTGGTCACTTCATGAACCAGATGGCGGTCGATGTAGAGGACGGCCGTGCCGTCTTCCTCGGTGTGGACGACGTGCTCGTCCCAGATCTTGTCGTAAAGGGTGTGTCCCATATGTGTGTCCTCGGTGGGGTCTAGAATTTTAGGTGGCGGTGAGGTGGTCTACCAGCAGCCGTGCAGTGACGGGCAGGGTGGAGAAATCGCGGGCGATCAGGTCGATGCGGCGCCGGGCCCAGTCGTCCTGCAGTTCGACGCAGGCCAGCTTGCCCACGCCGTGCATGAGTTCGAAGGCGCGGCGCGGCATCACGCCCACGCCCAGGCCGTTGTGGATCATGCGGCACATGGCGTCCAGGCCGGTGACGTGGATGCGCAGGCGGATGCTGCGGCCCGCAGCCGCGGCGGCCTCGCGCATGGCCAGGTAGATGGAGCTGGTGGCGTGCAGGCCCACATGGTCCCAGTCCAGGGTCTGCACGAAGTTGATGGCACCGGCGGCGGCCAGTGCATGGCCCTGGGGCACGATGAGCACGAGTTGGTCTTCCCGGTAGGGCAGGGTCTGCAGCTCGCCCGTGCCCACGCCCACATTGCAGATGCCCAGGTCGGCCGCGCCTTCCTGCACGGCGCGCACGACCTCGGTGCTCAGATGTTCTTCAAGGTCGATCTTGACCTGCTCGTGCTCGCGGATGAAGGCGCCCAGATCCTCCGGCAGGAACTGCACGATGGCCGAGATGCTGGCGTGCACGCGCACATGGCCGCGCACGCCGTCCACGTACTCGCTGAGCTCGCCCTGCATCTTCTCCAGGCTGTAGAGCACGGAGCGCGCGTGGTGCAGCAGGCTTTCGCCGGCTGGGGTGAGGTCTACCCCGCGCGTGTGGCGGTAGAGCAGCGGGGTGCCCAGGGTGGCTTCAAGGTCGGCCAGGCGTTTGCTGATGGCCGAGGCGGCGATGAATTCACGTTCGGCCGCCTTGCCGATGCTGCCCAGTTCGCAGACGGCCACGAACAGCTGCAGGGATGTGAGGTCCATGCGGCGGGCGAAGCTGCGGTCGGCGGTTTTCATCGGGCGGATCGGGGTTGGTCATCGTGTTTGGCGATGAGTTTTCCGATTTTCCCTTATGAGGCATCTTCTTGTCATCGTGTTTCACGATGACTGTGCTGCCGGGCGGGGGATGCCGGCCGGACTCGGTAGCTCAGTCGACGATCAGGGCCGGATCGAGCACCCGCACGCGGTGGTCCACGTAATAACCGCCGAACTCGGTGTAGCGCAGCACCAGTCGCCGGCAGGACTGGCAGCGCCAGACGTCGCAGCGGTTGTAGGGGAAAAAGGCCAGGGCCACCGGGGCGGTGGGGTCGTCATACCGGGTGCCGGCGGGGTGGTGTTCCTCGAAGGTCGGCTCGTAGACCTCGGGGTCGCGCAGGGTGGCGAGCTGGGTCATGAGCGCGGTGGGCCAGCGCTCTTCAGTCAGGCTGCTCCAGCCGGTATAGGTGGCTAGACCGCAGTCGCAGGGGGCGGTGCTGGGCGCTTCGGTCTGCAGGGCGCGCAGTTCGGCGGCGCTCTGGATCAGTTTCATGCGAGGGCTCTTCCCAAAGAAAAAACCCGCCGACGTTGCCGTGCGGCGGGTTGTGTGGCGCGGCTTAGCGCTTGGCCAGGGGCGGCACGTCGCGGCGCACCGAGCCGGTGAAGAGCTGGCGCGGACGGCCGATCTTGTACTCGGGGTCGCTGATCATTTCGTTGAGCTGGGCGATCCAGCCCACGGTACGGGCCAGCGAGAAGATGCCGGTGAACAGGTTCACCGGGATGCCGATGGCGCGCTGCACGATGCCGGAGTAGAAGTCCACGTTCGGGTAGAGCTTGCGCTGCACGAAGTAGTCGTCTTCCAGGGCAATCTTTTCCAGGGCCATGGCCAGCTGGAACAGGGGGTCTTTCTCCAGGCCCATCTCCTGCAGCACTTCCTTGCAGGTTTCCTGCATCAGCTTGGCACGCGGGTCGTAGTTCTTGTAGACGCGGTGACCGAAGCCCATGAGCTTGACGCCCGAGTTCTTGTCCTTGGCCTGTTTGATGAATTCGCCAATCTTCTCGACGCCACCGTTTTTCTGGATGTCGCCCAGCATGTTGAGTGCCGCTTCGTTGGCACCGCCGTGGGCCGGGCCCCAGAGGCAGGCCACGCCGGCCGCGATGGCCGCAAAGGGGTTGGTGCCGGAGGAGCCACACAGACGTACGGTCGAGGTGGAGGCGTTCTGCTCGTGGTCGGCGTGCAGGATGAAGATGCGGTCCAGCGCACGTTCCAGCACGGGGTTGACCTTGTACTCTTCGCAGGGCGTGCCGAACATCATGCGCAGGAAGTTGCCGGCGTAGGACAGGTCGTTCTGCGGGTACATATAGGGCTGGCCGATGCCGTACTTGTAGGCCATGGCGACCAGGGTGGGCATCTTGGCAATCAGACGGATGGCCGCAATGTTGCGGTGCTCGGGATTGTTGATGTCCGTGCTGTCGTGATAGAAGGCCGACAGGGCGCCCACCAGGCCGGTCAGCACGGCCATGGGGTGTGCGTCGCGGCGGAAACCGCGCAGGAAAAACTGCATCTGCTCGTTGACCATGGTGTGGTTGGTCACGAGCTTGTGGAAGGACTTCTGCTGTGTGGCATTGGGCAGATCGCCGTAGAGCAGCAGGTGGCAGGTGTCGAGGTAGTCGCACTGGGTGGCCAGCTGCTCGATGGGGTAGCCGCGGTACAGCAGCTCGCCCTTGTCACCGTCGATGTAGGTGATGGCCGACTGGCAGGAGGCCGTGGACAGGAAGCCCGGGTCGTAGGTGAACATGCCGGTTTGGCCATACAGCTTGCGGATGTCGATGACATCCGGGCCGATATTGCCCTGGTAGACCGGCAGCTCGATACTGGGGGTGCCGTTGCTGAACGACAGGGTGGCTTTGTTGTCGGCAAGTTTCATTTCTAGACCTTTCAGGGGGTGGTTCTCAACATCTTCAGTACGGCATGTACTTCTTCACGATCCAGCTCGGGTGCCACCTCGGCCAGCGGTTTGCGGCCCAGGTGCAGGTCAAGCAGATCGTTGTCGCTCAAGTCCATCAGGGCCCCCAGGCCCTGCGACTGGCTGACGGTCAGGGTCGATTCGTACTGCTGAAAAAATCGTTCGATGAAGAGATCGTTCTCGAGCAGGCCGCGGCGGCAGCGCCACTTCAGCTTGCTCAGAGCGCGTTCATCGATACGTTCATTCTGCACGGTAGACCCTGACCTTAACTTACACGGCCCGCGCGACCATCATTTCCTTGATTTTTCCGATCGCCTTGGTCGGGTTCAGGCCCTTGGGGCAGACGTCGACGCAGTTCATGATGGTGTGGCAGCGGAACAGGCGGTAGGGATCTTCCAGGTTGTCCAGGCGTTCGGCGGTGGCGTCGTCGCGGCTGTCCGCGATGAAACGGTAAGCCTGCAGCAGGCCAGCCGGGCCGACGAACTTGTCCGGGTTCCACCAGAAGCTCGGGCACGAGGTCGAGCAGCAGGCGCACAGAATGCACTCGTACAGACCGTTCAACTCTTCGCGCTGCTCGGGCGACTGCAGACGCTCTTTTTCGGGCGGCAGCGAGTCG
>CAUPRZ010000113.1:0-6872 GCA_963513855.1 uncultured Hylemonella sp. | reverse complement strand
GTGGGCAGGCTGGAGACGGAATCCTCCAGGGGCGCCGACAGGCGGTGTTCCATCAGGCGGTCGTACAGGCCGGGATGGATGGCCACACCCTGTTCGATGATCTTGACGCCTTTGGCGTTGTAGATCGGCTGGGTAGTGACAACCTGGCGCAGGCTGCCGAATTCGACGACGGCCTGGGTGAAGTGTTGAGGATCTGTCTGCATGGCGTAGGACTTGGGGCTCTGCCTATCGTAGTACCGGGCCGCAGCGGTCGGGCCGGCGGCTCATGGACAATACTGACATGGATCAAGAAAACGGCAAAACCCACGCATTCCCCCCCGACGCCCTGCACATTGAGTCTCTGGACATCGAAGCCCAGGGCATCGCCCACCGGCCTGACGGCAAGGTGGTCTTTGTTGAAGGCGGCCTGCCTTTTGAGGTGGTCAGCGCCAGCGTGCACCGCAAGAAGAACAACTGGGAGGCGGGGACGGTGACCGCCATCCACCGCGAGTCATCCCAGCGTGTGCGCCCGGCCTGTCCGCATTTCGGCCTGCATGCCGGTGCCTGTGGCGGCTGCAAGATGCAGCACCTGCACCCGGCGGCCCAGGTGGCCGTGAAACAGCGTGTGCTGGAAGACAATCTCTGGCACCTGGGCAAGGTGAAGGCGGAAACCGTGCTGCGCCCCATCGAAGGGCCGGCCTGGGGCTACCGTTACCGCGCGCGCCTCACGGTGCGCCATGTGCACAAGAAGGGCACGGTTCTGGTGGGCTTCCACGAGCGCAAGAGCCGTTACGTGGCCGATATGCAGACCTGTGCCGTGCTGCCGCCCCATGTGAGCGCCATGCTCATGCCGCTGCGTGCGCTGATCGGTTCGATGGACGCCATCGAGACCTGCCCGCAGATCGAACTGGCCTGCGGCGACGACATCACGGCCCTGGTGCTGCGCCACCTGGAGCCGCTGAGCGCGGGGGACCTGGACAAACTCCGTGTCTTTGCGCAGAACAACCCCGGCGTGCAATGGTGGTTGCAACCCAAGGGCCCGGACACCGTGCACCTGCTGGACCCGCAGGGGGCGCCCCAGCTGTCTTATGGTCTGCCCGAGTTTGGCATCACCATGCCCTTCAAACCCACGGATTTCACCCAGGTCAACCCGCACATCAACCGGGTGCTGGTCACGCGAGCCCTGCGTCTGCTGGATGCACAGCGGGATGAGCGGGTGATCGACTGGTTCTGCGGCCTGGGAAATTTCACCCTGCCCATCGCCTCACAGGCACGCGAGGTGCTGGGCATCGAGGGCAGCGAGACCCTGGTGGCGCGTTCACGTGAGAACCTCAGGCTCAACCAGTCCCTGCGTCCCGCAGGCCAGGGCTTGGTGCCCACGGATTTTGTGGCGCGCAATCTTTTCGAGATGACGCCCGAGTTGCTGGTCCAGGACGGTGTGGCGGAAAAATGGCTGGTCGATCCGCCGCGCGAGGGCGCTTTTGCCCTGGCCAAAACCCTGGCCGATCTGCATCAGCAGCGCGTGAACCCGGCCGAGCATCCTGCGACGCCGGGCAGCGAGCAATGGGTGCCGCCGCAGCGCATCGTCTATGTGAGCTGCAACCCGGCCACGCTGGCGCGCGACGCCGGCCTGCTGGTGCACCAGGCGGGTTACCGTTGTACGTTGGCGGGGGTGGTCAATATGTTCCCGCACACCGCGCACGTGGAAAGCATCGCCGTTTTTGATCTGGATGCTTCAGTGCAGGGTCATATGGCGTAGCCATGTGAGCCGGAGCTAAAGCATCGCGGTGTTCGAGCGGGCCTGAGCGGCCCGCGACTCAGGAGGATTTCTTGTCGGTGCCGGCCGGCTTGGTGGCGGGCGCCGGGCCTGGTTTTTTCTCGGCCGTGGTGGGCTTCTTGTCCTCGGCCATGTCCTTGTCGTCGGACGAAGGGGTGGGCTGGCCCTCAATCTTGTTCTCGCGCATGTACTGGTCCATCTCGCGCCAGCCATCAAAGACCGCCGTCTTCAGGGCCTTGGGGTTGAGCTGGTAGCACTCCTCGATGCCACGGGTGGCATAACGGCAGGCGCCACCGATGGCCTTGCCCTCGGCCTCGCGCATGGCAATGCGCGGGTCCGGGCCCAGCCCGGGAATGTCGCAGGCGGCCAGTAGCAGGGCGAGGGCAGGGATGAGCAGTAGACGCGGCGTCATGGGCATGGAAGAGGGGATTACAGACCTTATCGGCACTTGGCACTGTGGATTGAGTGTCGCATACCCTAGTCCATGAAAAAAGGCCCCGCAGGGCCTTTCATGGAGGGCTTGAGGTGAGTTTTTACTCGCGCTCGCCGCCGAAGATGCCCAGCAGGGCCAGCAGGCTCTGGAACACGTTGATGACGCTCAGGTACAGGGCCAGGGTGGCGCTGATGTAGTTGGTCTCGCCGCCATCGATGATGCGCTTGATGTCGTAGAGCATGAAGGCGCTGAAGATGCCGATGGCCAGCATGGAGATCACGATCATGCCGGTGCTCGAACCGACAAAGACGTTAATCACCGAGCCGACCAGCAGCACGACGGCGCCGACCATGAGCCACTTGCCCATGCCCGAGAGGTCACGCTTGATCACCGTGGCCAGGCTGGCCATGACAAAAAACACACCGGCCGTACCCGCGAAGGCGGTCATCACCAGGTCGGCGCCGTTCTGGAAGCCCAGCACCATGGCGATCAGGCGCGAGAGCATCAGGCCCATGAAGAAGGTGAAGCCCAGCAGGATGGGCACACCGGCGGCCGAGTTCTTGGTCTTCTCGATGGCGTAGATGAAACCGAAAGCGCCGCCCAGGAAGACGATCAGGCCGAGGAAGCCGGTCAGGCTGGCGGTGATGCCCGTGGCCACGCCGACCCAGGCGCCCAGCACGGTGGGCAGCAGGCTCAGGGCCAGCAGCCAGTAGGTGTTGCGCAGGACCTTGTTGCGCTCGGCGGCGGACAGCGCCTGGCCGAAGCCGGTCTGGCCGTAGGTTTGAACTTGTTCGCTCATGTCATCACTCCTTGTTGTGAAGCTGGCTATCGGAGTAGCACAGCTGGGACCATTCTAGGGCGATTCAAGTGGCGCCTCGTAATCCACCACGGTTCCTGCGTATTTGTCATGGCAGTTTTGCCACGGTGCCGGGCCGGCGCCGCCGCATCTGCGGCTATGCTTGCAAACTGTCACATTTCTGTCCTATCCCACGCCATGCAAACCAAACCCTACCTCCAGCTTGCCGATATCAAGCAGATCGCCGCCGCCGCCGAGGCTGAGGCTCTGAAAAACAGCTGGGCTGTCAGCATCGCCATCGTCGACGATGGTGGCCACCTGCTGTGGTTGCAGCGCCTGGACGGCGCCGCCGCCATCTCGGCCCAGATCGCCCCGGCCAAGGCCCACACGGCCGCCCTGGGTCGCCGAGAAAGCCGCGTCTATGAAGAGGTGATCAACGGCGGCCGCGTGTCCTTTCTCAGCGCGCCGGGCCTGGCCGGCATGCTCGAGGGGGGTGTGCCGATCCTGAAGGACGGGTTGTGCCTGGGTGCCGTGGGCGTGAGCGGCGTGAAGTCGGTGGAAGATGCGCAGATCGCGCGTGCCGGCATTGCGGCCATCGGTCTGTAAACACCGTCGATGAGTAAAAAGGGGCCCGTGGGCCCCTTTTTATTTGGTCAGGATCAGCTTGCCCTGGCGCGTGGCCTGCAGGCGGTAGATCTCGCCGTTGTGGCGGATGGTCACGGTGCGGCCGCCCTGGAGCAGCAACTGGCTGTCCAGGGAGGGGCCGCTGGGCAGGCGCAGCGCCTCAGACGCTTGTGCATCGTCCACCGCCGCATCGGGGCGGTGGGGCTGTGCATCCTCGAACACCGTGCTCATGCGCAGGCCCGTTTCAGCGCGCAGGCTCGGTGATGAAACCGATCTTGCGCAGGCCTGCCTGCTGGGCCATGGCCATGGCACGGGCCACGTGTTCGTAGCGCACGGCCTTGTCGCCGCGGATGTGCAGGTCGGGCTGGGGCTGGCGCGCGGCCTCGGCCTGCAGCAGGCCGGGCAGGGCGGCCTCGCTGACCTTGGCCTCGTTGAGGAAGTAGGCGCCGCTGGCGTCCACCGAGAGGTGCAGGGTCTCGGGTTTGACCTCCTCGCGCTGACTGGAGGCCTGCGGCAGGTCCACATTGACCGAGTGTTTCATCACCGGCACGGTGATGATGAAGATGATGAGCAGCACCAGCATGACGTCGACCAGCGGCGTCATGTTGATCTCGTTCATCACCTCGTCGGGTTCGTCCTGGGTTCCGAAGGCCATGGCATCAGGCTTTCTTCATGGGCAGGATCTTGGCTTCGTTGCCGCCCCCCACGCGGGTACCGGTCACGAAGTAGGCGTGCAGGTCGTGGGCAAAGCTGTTGAGCTGGCCCAGGACGGCCTTGTTGCCGCGCACCAGGGCGTTGTAGCCCAGCACGGCGGGGATGGCCACGGCCAGGCCCAGGGCCGTCATGATCAGCGCCTCGCCGATGGGGCCGGCGACCCGGTCGATGGTGGCCTGGCCGGCCATGCTGATGCTCAGCAGGGCGTGGTAGATGCCCCAGACCGTGCCGAAGAGGCCGACGAAGGGAGCGGTGGAACCCACCGAGGCCAGCACGGCCAGGCCGGACTGCAGGCGTGCGGTGGCGTGGTCCATGCTGTTGCGCAGGCAGCGCGTGACCCAGTCGCTGACGTCCAGGCTGTCGTGCAGATGGGTCTGCGTCTTGCGGTGGTGGGCCACGGCTTCACGGCCTTCCTCGGCCAGGTCGCGGAAGGGGTTGTCCTGGCGCGTGCCCAGGCGTTCCAGGCCCTCGGCCAGATCGGCGCTGTGCCAGAAGCTCTGGGACTGATGCGCCAGCTTTTTGAAGCGCACGATGTCCATGGCCTTGAACAGGATCACCATCCACGAGGCCAGGGACATGCCCAGCAGCAGCAGGGCCACGCCGCGGGTGACCCAGTCACCCTGGGCCCAGACGTTGTACAGACCGAATTGCGATTCCATAAAGACTCCGAAAGAAAAATTATTCGAGCACGAAATTGATGGGCACGTTGAACCACATGGCTTCGGCCGTGCCGTTGCGTTTGCCCGGGACATAGCGCCAGCTGCGTACGGTGGCCAGCGCGGCCTGGTCCAGGCGCTCGTAGCCGCTGGAGGTACGGATCTCGGCCTGCTGGGCCGTGCCGTCCATGCCGATGAGCACGCGCACGATGACCTTGCCCTGTTCCCCCAGACGGCGGCTCAGGGCCGGGTAAGAGGGTTTGGGATTGTTCAGATAGGCCGCGTCACTGGAGGGCAGCTCGATGCGCGCCGGTGCGGGTGGGGCCTGCGGGGCCGCCGGTGCAGGGGCCACGGTGCTGGCTTCGATGGCAGGCGCCGGTGCGGGGGCTGCCGCAACCACCATGGGGGCCGGCTCGGGTGTCGGGGCGGGCAGGGGCGGTGTGGGCTTGGCCACGGGCTTGACTTCCTGCTTCACGGGCTGGGGTGCAGGCGTCTGGGGCTGTGGTGCAGGGGGCGCCGGCGGGCTGATGAATTCACTGAGGATTTCACCGGGCACGATCACTTCGATCGCGCGCCGCATCAGGCCGCTCTGCAGGGCCCAGAGCACAAACACGTGCAGAAAGATCACGCCAAAGGCGATGAGCAGGCGACGGTTCATGAAGTGGGGCATGGCAGCGGATGGGGCGTCCATATTGTCAGTCAGTGTCAGGGTGCCTTCTGCCGGTCAGTGACCGGGCGTCGATGACCTGACGCAGCAGCGTGGTGTAGCGGGGCGTGGTTGAACAAAGGTGAAAATCTGCAAAGATTATAAATGAGAATTGTTTTCATTCGTTTTGCTCGACTGAAAAACTTTCATGGTGCGCCATCAAGGCCTCGTGGGCCTGCGCCAGCGTCTTGCAGCCGCACAGGGCCATGGCGATTTCAAGCTCGTCGCGCAGCAGGCGCAGCACATGGGCCACGCCCACGGCGCCGGCATTGGCCAGGCCGTAGACATAGGGCCGCCCCACCAGCACCGCCTGGGTGCCCAGGGCCATGGCCTTGAGGACATCGGTGCCCCGGCGGATGCCGCCGTCGACCAGCAGATCGAGTCGTCCCTGCACGGCTTCGGCGATGCGGGGCAAAACCTGGGCGGTGGCAGGCAGGGTGTCCAGCGTGCGTCCCCCATGGTTGGAGACAATCAGACCGGCCAGGCCCAGTGCGCAGGCCTGCCGCGCATCGGCCGGATGCAGCACGCCCTTGAGCAGGATGGGCAGGCGGGTCTGGCTCTGCAGCCAGGTCACGTCATCCCAGGTCGGCGCTTGTTGCAGCAGGCCGTCGAACAGGGCGCTGGGCCCGCTCAGCTGCAGTGGGACGGGCGGCGGCAGGTTGACGGCCCGCACGCCGGGCGGCAGCTGGAAACCCGCGCGTCGTTCGCGGTCGCGGGCGCCGGAGCAGGGGGCGTCCACCGTCAGCACCAGGGCCTCGTAGCCGGCCTGTTCGGCCCGGGCGACGAGTTCGCGTGTGGCACCGCGGTCGGCCTGGAAGTAGAGCTGGAACCAGAGCGGGCCGCGCCCGGCTTCAGGCAGAAAGGCGGCGGCCACGTCTTCCAGGCGCGTACTCGCCTGGGTGCTCAGCACCATGCCGGCCTGCAGGGCAGCAGCAGCCTGGGCCGTGGCGATTTCTCCCCCGGGATGGGCCAGGGTCTGGTAGGCCACGGGGGCCAGCAGGATGGGGTGGGCCAGGGTGCGCCCGAGCAGTTGCACCTGGGTGTGTCCGCCGGCCAAGGGCTGCAGCACCCGGGGCAGCAACCATTGCTGGTCCCAGGCTTGGCGGTTGGCCCGCAGGCTCAGCTCGTCGGCGGCGCCACCACTGAAATAGGCCCAGGCTTGCGCGTTCAGATGCGTGTGCGCATGG
>CAUPRZ010000112.1:0-6900 GCA_963513855.1 uncultured Hylemonella sp. | reverse complement strand
TGTTCCTGAGCATCGAGCAGTTTTTCACCCTGGCCAATGGGCATGCGCAACTGGCCATCCGCGCCGTCGCCTCTGAAGGTGTGGTCGAGTTCAATACCCTGCCCGAACTCACCGTGGTGCGCGGCGCCGAAGACCCGCTGGCCAAGCTCAAGGACCACCTGCGCAACACCCAGCACCGTGTGCTGCTGCTGGCCGAAAGCGATGGCCGGCGTGAGAGCCTGCTGGACTTTCTGCGCGCTAGCAGCGTCATCCCGCCCGCCTTCGACTCGCTCGAAGAGTTCAAGGCCAGCGACGAAAAGCTGGGCATGGCCACCGCCGCGCTCAATGTGGGTTTCGCCTGGACCGAGGAAGGCCTGGACTTCGTCACCGAGACCGAACTCTTTGCCACCGGCGTCAGCATGCGCCGGCGCAAGAAGCAGGAACAGGTCAGCGACGTCGAGGCCCTGATCAAGGACCTGTCCGAGCTCAACGTCGGCGACCCCGTGGTCCACGCCCAGCACGGCATCGGCCGTTACCGCGGCCTGGTCAATATGAACATCAGCGGCCAGCTGCAGGACGACGGCACGCCCGAGGTGCAGGAATTTCTGCACCTCGAATACGCCGACCAGGCCGTGCTCTACGTGCCCGTGAGCCAGCTGCAGCTCATCAGCCGCTATACCGGCGTCAGTGCGGATGAAGCGCCGCTGCACAAGCTCGGCTCCGGCCAATGGGACAAGGCCAAACGCCGTGCCGCGCAGCAGATCCGCGACGCCGCGGCCGAGCTGCTCAACATCTATGCCCGTCGCGCCGCACGCGAAGGCCATGCCTTCCGCTTCTCGCCACGCGACTACGAGCAGTTCGCCAACGACTTCGGCTTTGAGGAAACCGCCGACCAGCGCGCCGCCATCCACGCCGTGGTGCAGGACATGGTGAGCCCGCGCCCCATGGACCGCCTGGTCTGCGGCGACGTGGGTTTCGGCAAAACCGAGGTGGCCCTGCGCGCCGCCTTTGTGGCCGTCACCGGCGGCCGTCAGGTGGCCTTCCTCGCGCCCACCACCCTGCTGGCCGAGCAACACTACCAGACCCTGGTGGACCGTTTCTCCAAATGGCCGGTGAAGATCGCCGAGATGAGCCGTTTCCGCTCGGGCAAAGAGATCACGGCCGCCATGAAAGGCATCGCCGACGGTAGCGTGGACATCGTGGTCGGCACACACAAGCTGCTGAGCCCCGACACCCAGTTCAAGAACCTGGGCCTGCTCATCATCGACGAAGAGCATCGTTTCGGTGTGCGCCACAAGGAAGCCATGAAGGCCCTGCGCGCCGAGGTGGACGTGCTCACGCTGACCGCCACCCCCATTCCGCGTACCCTGGGCATGGCGCTCGAAGGCCTGCGCGACCTGAGCGTCATCGCCACTGCGCCGCAACGCCGCCTGGCCATCAAGACCTTTGTGCGCAACGAGGACAAGGGCGTGATCCGCGAAGCCGTGCTGCGTGAATTGAAACGCGGCGGCCAGGTCTACTTCCTGCACAACGAGGTCGAGACCATCGAGAACCGCCGCGCACGGCTCGAAGAGCTGCTGCCCGAGGCCCGCATCGCCGTGGCCCACGGCCAGATGCCCGAGCGTCAGCTCGAAGCCGTGATGCGCGACTTCGTGGCCCAGCGCAGCAACCTGCTGCTGTGCTCTACCATCATCGAGACCGGCATCGACGTGCCCTCGGCCAACACCATCGTGATTTCCCGCGCCGACAAGTTCGGCCTGGCCCAGCTGCATCAGCTGCGCGGCCGTGTGGGCCGCAGCCACCACCAGGCCTATGCCTACCTCATGGTGCCCGACAAGGAAAGCCTGACCAAGCAGGCCGAGCAGCGCCTAGACGCGATCCAGGCCATGGAAGAGCTGGGCTCGGGCTTTTACCTCGCCATGCACGACCTGGAAATCCGCGGCGCTGGCGAGGTGCTGGGCGAAAACCAGAGCGGCAATATGCTGGAAGTGGGTTTCCAGCTCTACAACGAGATGCTGGGTGAAGCGGTACGCAGCCTCAGGGAAGGCAAGGAGCCGGATCTGCTCTCGCCCATGAGCGCCACCACCGACATCAACCTGCACGCCCCCGCCCTGCTGCCCGACGACTACTGCGGCGACGTGCACATGCGCCTGTCCTTCTACAAGAAACTCGCCACAGCCAAACGCACCGAGCAGATCGACGCGCTCATGGAAGAACTGGTGGACCGCTTCGGCAAGATGCCGCCGCAGACCCAGACCCTGATCGACGTGCACCGCCTGCGGGTCATCAGCCAGCCCTATGGCGTGGTCAAGGTCGACGCCGCGCCCCACCTCATCAACATCACCTTCCGCAAGGACGCGCCTGTGGATGCCATCAAGGTGATCGAGCTGATCCAGAAGAACAAACACATCAAGCTGGTCGGCAACGAGAAGCTGCGCATCGAGCGTGAGCTGCCCGACCCCAAGGCCCGCGCCCACCTGGTGCGCGACGTGCTGCGCAGCCTGGGACTACCCAAATCCGAAACCGCGACCACCCCATGACCGCCTCCACTGAACTCTCCCCCGGCCTCGTGCTGCAGGGCGTCACCCCGCCCCTGCGCCTGAGCGACTACAAGCTCATCGCCTTTGACATGGACTCGACGCTGATCAACATCGAGTGCATCGACGAGATCGCCGACGCCGTGGGCCGCAAGGCCGAGGTGGCCGCCATCACCGAAGCCGCCATGCGCGGCGAAATCACCGACTTCAAGGACAGCCTGCGCCGCCGTGTGGCCCTGCTCAAGGGCGTGACCGTGGCCGACCTGGAGGCCGTCAAACGCGAACGCCTGCAGCTCAACCCCGGCGCAGCCGAACTCGTGGCCGCCTGCAAACAGGTGGGCATGAAGGTGCTGCTGGTGTCTGGCGGCTTCACCTTTTTCGCTGACCACGTGCAGCAACTGCTGAACATCGACTACACACGCTCCAATGTGCTGGCGATCGAAAACGGCGTGCTCACCGGTGGTCTGGTGCAGCAGAGCTGGGGCGATATCTGTGACGGTGCCGAGAAACAACGCACGCTGCTGCAGACCTGTGCGCAGCTGGGTATCACACCGCAGCAGGCCATTGCCAAGGGCGACGGCGCCAACGACCTGCCCATGATGGGTGACGCCGGCCTCTCCGTGGCCTACCACGCGAAGCCGAAGGTGCGCGAACAGGCCATGGTCGCCATCAACGCAGGTGGGCTGGACCGCCTGCTCGAAGTGCTACGCTGAGCCCATGAAGACCCCCGCACTCTGGCAACGTCTGCGGCCCTGGCTGTTCGACTGGCGCGTACTCCCACTGGCCCTGCTCATCCTCGTTGCCCTGGCCTGGGGCGCGGACACCTGGCGCGCACGCCACCAGCCCCGCGGTCCGGCGCCGGAGTTCAGTGCCGAGCTCGTGGGTGCGGTCGGGGTTGACCGCGTCACGCTCCAGGCCTGGCGTGCCCAGTACCCGGGGCGCGCGGTTGCCCTGTACTTCTGGGCCGAGTGGTGCCCTTATTGCCGCGCCGAGGAAGGCAGCATCAGTGCGCTGCAGCAGGACTGGCCCGTGCTGACCGTCGCCATGCGTTCGGGCGACGCCGCCAAGGTGGCACGTGTGATGGAACAGCGCAAGCTGCCCTGGCTGGCCGCCATGGATGCCGACGGCAGCCTGCTGGCGCGTTATGGTCAGCAGGGCGTGCCGGCCCTGGTCGTGCTCGATGCCCAGGGCCACATCCGCCATATCAGCATCGGCGGCAGCCCCGAGTGGCTGATGCGCTTGCGCCTGTGGCTGGCGCAGAACTTCTGAGCCCCGAGCTGTCCGTCAGCCTCAGTGCCCGAGCTTGAAGCTCAGGCCCGTGAAAAACAGCAGGTCGTAATCCTTGTTGCCGGGCGGGGTCTCGCTGTCGTAACGGCCCTGCAGCTTCATGCTCAGGCTCAGGGTCTTGTTGAGGCTCACGACCAGGCCCGCGTCCAGCGTGGCACGCCGGCCCCGGCTCAGGTCATCCAGGCGCCCCGGAAAAAAGACGAACTTCTGCCGCAGGCGCACCGTGTCGCTGATGCGGTGCGTGGACTCCTCGCCAAACATGATTTCGAAAATCGTCTGCCGCGTGCGTAACTCACCGTCCACCTCCACCCCGTCGCCGCTGTAATAGTCCTCGCGCCAGGTCAGACCGCTGTAGACGTCGAAGGTGTTTTCAGCATCCTTGAACACATGGCGACCCCGGCCCACGCTCAGCACATTGCGCAGGTTCAGGTCCAGGTCGCTGTCATGGCTCAGCTCTTCGCCAATGAAGCCGAAGTCCCGCTCCGAGAGATTGCGGTCGTAACGGCCGCCCAGGCGCCACTGCAGCAAGGTGATGCTGGCATCGGGCTCCCCCGCCTCTTCCTCGCGCGTGCGGGTCTCCACATAGTTGCCCGTCAGCGTGAGCTTGTCCTCGGGGCGCTCATAAGTCGTATCAAAAGAAAAGTTGAGGCTCTGATTCTGGGTGTTGCCCGCAGCCAGCGAGAGACCGGCCTGGAAATCCCCCTGCCAGCGCCCGCGCACTTCGAGCTGCAAAGGCTCCAGCACCGGGCCGCTGTAGGGCCGGACCGGGGGCACCGTTTCAACCGGGATGGCCACGGTGGGCTCGGATGGAAGCACAGGCGCGGGATCAGGCACCACCACCGGTGTCACCACCGGGGCGCTCACGGTCGCGGCAGGAACTTCAGCGGGAGCGGGCTCGGCGGCTGGCGCCGGGGCGGCGACCTGGGCAAACGACAGGCCGGCCGCGAGCAGGGCCGACAGGCCCAGGAACACGGATTTTTTCATCAGACAAGAGGACTCAGGACACGAAAGAGGCCGCGCTCCTGCGCGACCCCAGGCGAGATTATCCCCGCTCGATACGTGAGCGCCCCTCGCGCACCTCAAAAGCGGCCAGCGTGAACGCGTCGGAATCGGCGCGCGTCACGTCCTTCACCGCACGCAGCGTGGTGTTCAGCTTGCCCGGCGTGAAATCTGCCAGGCCATAACCCCGGTACTGCGCATCACCAAACACATAGTGCGGGTTCTCGGCCAGGCGCTCCGCGGTCCTCTCCACCGCTGAGGCGCTGGAGCGTGAACTGATGCTGGTGCCGCAGAACTCCACCCCCAGCGTGGCGCTGCCAGGCACGTCGTAATCGGCCTTGACGTGGCCCACCCAGCTTTCGTGCACATCGCCACCCAGAAACACCGGGTTGCTCACACGGTGGCGCTGCAGGGCATCTGTGAGGTGCGCACGTGTGGCGCCATAACCGTCCCAGCCGTCGTTCCACAGGCGCTGCCCAGACCCAACGTGTGCATCACGCTGGCCGACCAGCGTCGGCTGCCCGATCACGTTCCAGCGACCGGCCGGGCGCACCAGCGCGCTGTCCAGCCACTGCTCCTGCGCCGTGCCCAGATAGCTGCGTTTCGCCTGGGTCCAGGCGGCACACTTGGCCGGGTCCACCAGGTTGCTGCCGGGCTTGTCATCCCTCAGACAGACCTGGCGGTCACGGTACTGACGGCCATCCAGCAGGGTGAGCGAGGCCAGACGGCCCCAATCCAGCTGCTGGTAGATGCGCAGTTCGGCCCCGCTCTTCAGGCCGGCCAGGCCCTGCGTCAGCATGGAGGCCCGCACGGGCATGTTTTCGTACCAGGCTTGGTAGGCCGCGGCGCGGCGCGCCGCAAAATCATTCGCCGTCCACAACGGGGGCGTGCCTGTGCCCTCGTGCACACCGGCGTAATCGTTCTGCACCTCATGGTCATCCCAGATCGCCAGCCAGGGACAGGCCGCGTGCATGGCCTGCAGGTCCGGGTCGCTCTTGTGCAGGGCGTAACGCGCGCGGTAGTCGTCCAGCGTCAGCACCAAGCCCCCCTTCACCGGCCGCACGGCCTGCTGCGCCCCCGCGTATTCGTAGATGTAATCGCCCAGGAAAAGCACCAGGTCCGGCGCATCCGCGCGCAGATGCCGCCAGGCCGCGTAATAACCATGCTCCCAGCGCTGGCAGGAGGCATAGGCCACACGCAGGCGCGCCACCTCGGCACCCGGCGCCGGCGCGGTGCGCGTGCGGCCTACGGGGCTGACCGCCTCACCCAGCATGAAGCGGTAGAAATACCAGCGGTCCGGCTCCAGGCCCTGCACCTCGGCGTGCACCGCATGGCCCAGGGCCGGCACCGCCTGCACCTGGCCGCTGCGGACGATGCGTTTGAAGGCCTCGTCGTGCGCCACCTCCCAGCGCAGGGTGAGGTCCTGGCTCTGCCGCGTGGCAAAGAGCAGGCGCGTCCAGAGCACCACCCCGTCGGGCAGCGGCGCGCCGCTGGCCACGCCCAGGGTAAAGGGGTCGCTGCTCAGGCCTGTGCTTTGGCTCCAGGCGCTGCGCGGCAGCCAGAGGGTGGTGGCGGTGGCGGCGGCCAGTTGCAGCAACTGGCGGCGATCGGTCGGGTGGGTGGGCATGGCGGGGTGTCCCTCAGGGTTCGCCGGCATGATGCCACGCGCGGATGACAGGCCCTACCGCCCGGCGGCGCACGGTTGACAGCCCCCCGGAGTTGACTAAAATTTGAGCAACTTTACCCCGGAGTCCACCATGGCAACCGAAGGCATTTCTTCCAGCACCCCCGTCTCTGCCCCGCCCCGGCCCAGCGCCGCCGACACCCGACGCGTCGAGGAAGCCCGTGTCGAACGCGAACGCGTGCAGCAGGAACAGACCCAGACCGAGGCCCGGCAGGCCCAGGAGGCCCGTCAACGCGAACCCGTGGTGAACACCCAGGGCCAGACCACCGGGCGCATCGTCAACGAAACGGCCTGAACGCCACACCCGTTCCATCATGGTCATCGCCCTGCAAGCCCTCAACGGTGGCACGTCCAGCGCCCAACTGAGCCAGTACCAGGCCCAGCTGCAGCGGGCCCGCCAGGAGGTCTCCCGCG
>CAUPRZ010000111.1:0-6904 GCA_963513855.1 uncultured Hylemonella sp. | reverse complement strand
TCACGGCGCCGCTGGATCGTGCGGTGCAGATGGCCGGTGCCATCGCCGATGGGGACCTCACGCAGGACATCCAGGACGATCGCAAGGACGAGTTCGGCATCCTGGCCCGCGCCCTGTCGACCATGTCGGGCAAGCTGCGGGGTGTGGTCGCCGATGTACGCAGTGGGGTGGAGGCCGTCTCCACCGCCTCGACCGAGATCGCGACCGGCAACAACGACCTCTCGGCGCGTACCGAGCAGACCGCCTCGAACCTGGAGGAGACGGCCGCCAGCATGGAAGAACTCACGAGCACGGTCAACCAGTCGGCTGACACGGCGCGCCAGGCCAACCAGCTGGCCGGGAGTGCGGCCGAGGCGGCCGGCCGCGGCGGTACCGTGGTGGGTCAGGTGGTGCAGAGCATGCAGCACATCACCGAGTCTTCCAAGAAGATCAACGACATCATCAGCGTGATCGACGGCATCGCCTTCCAGACCAATATCCTGGCGCTCAATGCCGCCGTGGAAGCGGCGCGGGCCGGTGAGCAGGGTCGCGGTTTTGCGGTGGTTGCTTCCGAGGTGCGCTCGCTGGCCGGGCGCAGCGCCGAGGCGGCCAAGGAAATCAAGACCCTGATCAGTGCTTCGGTCGAGGTGGTGGAATCGGGTTCGCGCCAGGTCGAGGAGGCGGGCCGGACCATGGACGAGATTGTGGCCAGCGTGCAGCGTGTGGCCAGCCTCATGGGCGAGATCACCACCGCCAGCACCGAGCAGCGCGACGGCATCGCCCAGGTCAACCAGGCGGTGGGCAATCTGGACCAGATGACGCAGCAGAACGCGGCCCTGGTCGAGCAGTCGGCCGCGGCGGCCTCGGCGCTGCGCGATCAGGCGCGCAACCTGTCCGAGGTGGTGTCGGTCTTCAGAGTGGGACGTGAGGGCCAGGCCCTGCTGACCTAACCCAGGCGCAAGGGTGCGCCGCGGCCACCGGCCAGCGTGCGGGCCTGCACTTCAAGCTTGCGGGCTGTGGTGGCGGATTCCTGCAGCCGGCCGGCATGGCCGCTGGCCACCTGCTCCAGCTGGCCCAGGGTGCGTCGCAGTTCGTCCAGGCCGGCGTCCTGCGTCTTCGCGTGTTGCGTGATCTCGGCCATGGTCTGGGCCACGCGCTTCACTTGGTCCACCACCTCCTGCATGGTGTGGCCCGCCTGTTCCACCAGTTTGCCGCCCTGGGCCACGCTGCTGACCGAGGCTTCGATGAGCTGCTTGATCTCTTTCGCCGCCGCCGCGCTGCGCCCGGCCAGGGCGCGCACCTCGGTGGCCACCACGGCAAACCCCCGGCCCTGATCGCCGGCCCGCGCCGCTTCCACGGCGGCATTGAGCGCAAGGATGTTGGTCTGGAAGGCGATGCCGTCGATCACGCCGATGATGTCGGCGATGCGGTCGGAGGACTTGCGGATGGCCTGCATGGTGTCCACCACCTGCGTCACCACGCTGCCGCCGCGTTCGGCCACCTGGGCCGCGCTGCTGGCGAGCTGCTGGGCCTGGCGCCCGCTTTCGCTGCTCTGCTTGAAGGTGCCGGCCTGGGTCTGCTTCTGGGTCTCGGCCTGCTGCAGCCGGGCCTGTTGCGGTGCACTCTGCACCGCTTCGTGCCGGGCGGGCCGCGCCAGCTCTTGTGACTGGTGTTCCAGCTGTTCGGCCTGTTGTTGCATATGGGCCAGGGTCTCGCGCAGGCGTTGCTGCAGATCGCGCAGCGCAGCCTGCAACTGCCCGGCCTCGCCGGGGTCGGTGACGGTGATGGGTTCGTCCAGCTCACCCTGGGCCAGCTGGCGTGCGGCCTGCACCGTGCCCGCGAGGCTGCGGTTGACCGGATGCAGCACCCACCAGGCCCAGAGCGCCGAAAGCAACATGGCCACCACACCGGCCACCCGCAGCAGGGTGCGCGCAGTGGCGATGCTGCCGCGTTCCACGCTGCGGCGCTGCTGGGTCGTGAGGGTCTGGATGGAAGCCTGCAGCGCGTTGAGGGCGGGCAGGGTCTCGCCGATGAACAGCAGCGAGGCCTCGGGGCGCAGGTTTTCTTCCACCAGCTTGAGCACACGATCGGCCGACTCGGTGTGGCTGCTGCGCTGCTTCTTCAGATCGGCCAGCAACTGGCTGTCGACGCTGCGTTGCAGCGTGGTGAGCGCGGCGTCGAACTGGCGGTTGGCGGCCTGCTGTTGCGCCTGCAGCGGTTGCGGGGGCGCGGCGATGGGGGCCTTGATCACGTCCATGACCCCGCGCGATAGGGCCTCGGTAGCCGAGAGCAACTGGCCCGCGGCCTCGGCCTGGGCGCGCTCGGTCGCGCTCATGCGCTCGGCCGATTGTTCGATGTTGTGCAACTGCACGGTGGCCAGCCAGGCATAGGCCGCCAGCAGCAGCAGGGGCAGACCCAGGCCCAGCAGCAGGCGGGTTCCGGTGGACCAGGGGGCGCTACGCATGGTGCTTGTCTCCCGGGTCGCAGGTTGCGACCGCGCAGGGTGTTGGTGGAATGGGTCTCGCGGCCATTGTGACACCGGCCGGCGCGGGCGGTCCAGTCCCGTGTTTCGAAGTGTTATCCGCGCACGTCCGTGACCGGCTCGTGGCCGAAATCGGGGTGCTGCAGAAAGGCCAGGACCTTGCGTGCTGCGGCCTCGGGGCTGTCGAGCTGACCGCCGCTCTTGAGCTGTTCGAAGCGCGCGCGGTCGGGGAAAGCTGCGGCGTCGGCGCCGCGCAGTTGCACCTGCATGTCGATGTCGATCACGCGGGGGCGAGGGAGCAGACCCGGGCGCCCTTGGACTTGCGCGCTTCTTCGAGCGCGAGGCAGCGTGTGTAGTGGTCCATGCCGGCTTTGGCGGCGCAGTAGACCGCTTGTGATGCCATGGGCCGGCGGCCCAGGCCCGAGGAAATGTTGAGCACCTTGCGTGGCACGCCCCAGCCGCTCGGTGGCGGCGAGGAAGGCGGCTGTGAGCACCATGGGTGCTTCGAGGTCGACGCGCAGGGCCAGTGCGATGTCGTCGGGCGCCAGGGCCGAGAGCGGGGCGATGGCGGGGATGAGGCCGGCGTTGTTGATCAGCGTGGCACTGGCGTAAGGTGTGCCGGGTTTGCCCAGCCATTGCTGCAGCATGGCCGCCGCTTCGCGGCTGTGCGCCAGGTCCAGTGGCCATTGTTCGAGGGTGGTGCCCGTCGCGCGGGCCTGGGCTTCCAGCTCCGGGTTTTGCTGGCGTGAGATGCACAGCAGGGTGTGGCCGGGCTGCAGCAGTTGCTTCGCCATGGCCAGGCCCATGCCGCGCGAGGCGCCGGTGAGGATGAAAAGCTGCTTGGTGTTCATGGGGTGTTCCTCAGAAGGGAGCCGGGCTCAGCCAGTGCAAGGCGGTGCCACTCACAGGATGGGTGAGCGCCAGCTCGCTGGCATGCAGCAGCAGGCGCGGGCCACGGGCCTGCACCTCGGCATCCGCGTAAAGCGTGTCGCCCAGGATGGGGTGGCCCAGGTGCTGCAGGTGCACACGCAGCTGGTGGGTGCGGCCGGTGACGGGTTCGAGTTCGAGCCGGGTCTGCGGCCGGCCCTGGGCATCGTACTCGCGGGCCAGCACACGCCAGCGCGTGAGGCTGGGTTTGCCCTCGGGGCTGACGATCTGACGCGGGCGCTGGGGCCAGTCGGCCATGAGGGGCTGGGCGATCTCGCCGCTGTCCTGCGCCACATGGCCGGCCACGACGGCGAGATAGCGCTTGTGCACGGCACGCGATTCGAAGGCCATGCTTAGGCTGCGCTGCAGGGCCGGACCGCGCGCCATGAGCAGCAGGCCCGAGGTGGCCATGTCGAGCCGGTGCACGATGAGGGCGTCGGGCCACAGCGTCTGGGCGCGGACACTCGCACAGTCTTGCTTGTCGGGGCCGCGGCCGGGCACGGAGAGCAGACCGGCGGGTTTGTCCAGCACGAGCAGGGCATCGTCTGCGTGCAGACAGACGATCTCAGGGATTGTTTTCACCCTGGATCAGGCGCTGCACGGTGTCGCACAGCTCGGAGACGTCGTTGGGCTTGTGGATCAGCGCGCGTGCGCCGGCGGCCAGGGCACTGGCCTCGATCTCGGGGGTGATGTAACCCGAGGCCAGGGCCATGGGCAGCTGGGGCCGGATTTGCCGCGCCTGATTGAGCAGGTCCACGCCGCTGTAGCCGGGCATGTTGTAGTCGGTGACCAGCAGGTCGAAGTCCTGCCGCTCGCGCAGGGCGGCCAGCGCGGCCCGCGGGTCGGTGTAGGCGCTGACCTTGAAGCCGCGCCGGCCCAGCACACGTTCGACGAGGAAGGACAGGGCCCGGTCGTCGTCCACGTACATGACGTGGCGGCCGAAGCCCATGACGGTCTGTAGGCGCGCCGGTTCGGCCGGCGCCGGGACCACGTCGTCCTCGGCCACGGGGAAATAGAGCGTGAACTCGCTGCCCGTGCCCGGGGTGCTGTTCACGTCCACCGCGCCCATGTGGGTGCGCATGACGCCGTGCACCACGGCCAGGCCCAGGCCCGTGCCCTGGCCCACGGGTTTGGTGGTGAAGAAGGGTTCGAAGATACGCTGCAGGGTCTCGGCATCCATGCCGCTGCCGTTGTCACGCACGGAGAGCGTGACGTAACGGCCTTCGTTCAGACCCAGGCGCTGGCTCTCCAGCATGGCTGGCACGCTGCTGGCCAGTGTGATGTTGACCGAACCGCGCACACCACCAATGGCGTGGATGGCGTTGGTGCAGAGGTTGATGAGCGCCTGCTCGATCTGGGTGGCGTCGGCCAGCACGGGCGGGGTGTCGTGCAGGCGCACCTGCAGGTCCACCGTGGGTGGCAGCGTGACCTTCATGAGGCGCACCGATTCCTGCACCACTTCGGCCAGCTGGATGGGGTGGCGCTTGGGCACTTCGTTGCGGCTGAAGGTGAGGATCTGGCGCACCAGGTCGCGGCCGCGGCGACCGGCCTTCTCGATCTCGGCCAGGCTGACCTGCACGGGCGAGTCGGCCGGTGCATCCTGGCGCGCCAGCGTGACGTTGCCCAGGATGGCACCCAGGATGTTGTTGAAGTCGTGCGCGATGCCGCCGGCCATGGTGCCGATGGCCTGCATCTTGTGCGCCTCGCGCAGCTGGGCTTCGAGGATGTTGCGCTGCACCTCCATCTGGCGGCGCATGGTGAGGTCGCGCGCGAAGACGGTGGTGATGTCGCCGTCGCCTTCGGGCTGGGGCTCGCGCGAGATGCTGACCTCCAGCATCAGCGGCCGGCCGTCGGCAGTGCGGCCGATCACCTCGCCCAGGGTGGCCTGGCTGGAGACGCGGGTGGCGGCGATGCGGTCGATGGCCTCGGGCAGGAAACGCCCCAGGGTGGTTTTGAGCGCCTGCTCGGGCGGGCACTGGAAGAGCGCGGCGGCGGCCGGGTTGAAGACGGTGATGCGTTGCTCGTTGTCGACGCAGAGAATGGCGTCGAGCGAGGAGTTGATGATGGCGGCGAGGCGGTTTTCACCCAGGCGCAGCTCTTCGTTGCGCTGCTGCAGGGCCAGGGCGCTTTCCTGCAGGGCGCGGCGGCGTTCCTGCAGGGCACGCCGCTCGGTTAGCAGCGGGCCCTGGTCGATGATGGCGCAAATGAAGTGCGTGAGCTCGCGGTCGTGCGAGTACTGGATACGGGCGATGTGCATGTCACCCGTGAAACGCGCCTCCAGACCGCTGGAGAACATGACTTCGGAGGTGTCGCTGTGGCCCTTGAGCTTGGCTTCGTCCAGCGCGTGCTGCACGCCCTCGACATGGTCGGGGGTCACCAGGGGCAGCAGGAAATTGAGCGGCGGGTCCGACTCCTTGGGTCGGAAGAGATGCAGCGCCATGGCGTTGCTCTGCTCGATCATGCCGTATTCATCGACCACCATCAGCGCCAGCGGCACGTTGGAGAACAGGGACTCGAAGCGTTCGGAGGCGCCCTCAGCCGCGATGCGGCTGTATTCCAGCGCGGTGTTCTGGGCCTCCAGCTCGGTCTGGTAGGCACGCAGATCGTCAATCAGCTTGGGGAGGGCCCGACGGGGCATGGCGTAGGCCCTAGGTGTTCTTGTTGGTGAACCAGAAGCTGATGACCGGGGCCGTGGGGTCGTCGAAAGAGGCACCCAGGGACATTTCGCCCTTGTCGAGCAGCACGCATTCCTGGCGACGCAGCGAGATCACGGCGGTGGAGCCGGCAAAACGCACCCAGGTGCCGTAGCTGCTGATGTCGGAAAGCACAAAGAGGTCGCCGCGGCGGTCCAGCCGCGCATGCAGGCGCGAGACACGCGGGTCCAGCACGGCGAAGTGGGAGTCGTTGCCGCGGCCCAGGAAGACCGGCATGTCCATGGCCTCGAACAGCACGTTCTGGTCGTGCCAGGTCAGCTCAATGGTGCTGGGCAGTCGGCTGGTGGGTGCGCCCAGGGTCTCCAGGCCGGCCTGCATGGTCATGATCTCGGAGGTGGTCTCGCGCTGCCAGTCGATGCGGTAGACGGTGACGGGCTCGCTCTTGCCCCGGATGTCCATAGGGCCGAGGTTGCGGTAGTTGACCTCACCGTCGTTCCAGAGCGCGTCGATCACGCTTTCGGAGGCGAAAATCTGCTCGGAGCCCGACAGGTCGCTCAGGCGCGAGGCCATGTTGACGGCGTCGCCGAAGCAGTCGCCGTCCTGTTCCACCACCTCGCCGCGCGCCAGGCCCACCTTGATCTGCATCTTGGTCGAGCCGGGATAGCCGCTGGAGCGCTCTTTCTGCAGACGCTGCATCTCCACCATGACCAGCACGGCGGCCTGGTTGTCGGCAAAGGAGGCCAGCACGCCATCGCCCAGGTACTTGATGACACGGCCGCCGCGGGCCTGCATGAGCTTGCCAATCCAGTGGGTGGTACGGGTGACCACCTCGGCCGCCTTGGTGTTGCCCAGCGCTTCGAAG
>CAUPRZ010000110.1:0-6911 GCA_963513855.1 uncultured Hylemonella sp. | reverse complement strand
CTACGGGGCGATGACCAACTCGTACAACGACATGCAGAACAGCAAGTGCGCCCTGTACATCGGCTCCAATGCCGCCGAGGCGCACCCGGTCAGCCTGCTGCACATGCTGCACGCCAAGGAAACCGGTTGCAAGATGATCGTGGTCGATCCGCGTTTCACCCGCACCGCGGCCAAGGCCGACGAGTTCGTGCGCATCCGTTCCGGCTCCGACATCCCCTTCCTCTTCGGCCTGCTGTACCACATCTTCAAGAACGGCTGGGAAGACAAGAAGTACATCAACGACCGTGTCTATGGCATGGACGAGGTCAAGAAGGACGTGCTGGCCAAGTGGCATCCCGCAGCGGTGGAGGACGCCTGTGGCGTGGGTGAAGCCCAGATGTACAAGGTGGCCGAGATGATGGCCAAGAACCGGCCGTCCACGCTGGTGTGGTGCATGGGCCAGACTCAGCACTCCATTGGCAACGCCATGGTCCGCGCCTCCTGCATCGTGCAGCTGGCCCTGGGCAATATCGGCAAGTCCGGTGGTGGTGCCAACATCTTCCGCGGCCATGACAACGTGCAGGGCGCGACCGACGTCGGCCCCAACCCGGATTCGCTGCCGGGTTATTACGGCATCGCCGAAGGTTCCTGGAAACACTTCGCCAATGTCTGGGGTGTGGATTTCGAGTGGATCAAGAAACAGTACGCCACGCCTGCGATGATGACCAAGTCCGGCATCACGGTCTCGCGCTGGATCGACGGTGTGCTGGAGAAAAACGAGCTGATCGACCAGGACAGCAATCTGCGTGGTGTCTTCTACTGGGGCCATGCGCCCAACTCCCAGACCCGCGGTCTGGAGATGAAACGCGCCATGGACAAGCTGGACCTGCTGGTCGTGGTCGACCCCTACCCCTCGGCCACCGCCGCCATGGCCGCCATGCCCGGAAAGGCTGAAGACCTGAACCCGAATCGTGCGGTCTATCTGCTGCCCGCGGCCACCCAGTTCGAGACCAGCGGCTCCTGCACCGCCTCCAACCGCTCCATCCAGTGGCGCGAGAAGGTCATCGAGCCGCTGTGGGAGAGCCGCAGCGACCACATGATCATGCACCAGCTGGCCGAAAAACTTGGTTTCGCCAAGGAGCTGTCCAAGAACTACAAGATGCAGAAGGTCAAGGGCATGGACGAGCCCGTGCCCGAGGACATCCTGCGCGAGATCAACAAGTCCTGCTGGACCATCGGCTACACCGGTCAGAGCCCGGAGCGCCTCAAGGCCCATATGCGCCACATGGACGCCTTCGACGTGAAGACGCTCAAGTGCAAGGGCAAGGTGGTGGACAAGGAGACCGGCTACGACATGTCGGGTGACTACTTCGGCCTGCCCTGGCCCTGCTACGGCACACCCGAACTCAAGCACCCGGGTTCACCCAACCTCTACGACACCAGCAAACACGTCATGGACGGCGGCGGCAACTTCCGCGCCAACTTCGGCGTGGAGCGTGAAGGCAAGAACCTGCTGGCCGAGAGCGGCTCGCACTCGGTCGGCGCCGACATCACCACCGGCTATCCCGAGTTCGACCACGTGCTGCTCAAGAAGCTGGGCTGGTGGGGAGACCTCACCGAAGCCGAGGCCAAGGCCGCCGAAGGCAAGAACTGGAAGACCGACCCCTCGGGCGGCATCATCCGCGTCAGCATGAAGCACGGCTGCCACCCCTTCGGCAATGCCAAGGCGCGCGCCCTGGTCTGGAACTTCCCCGATCCCGTGCCGCAGCACCGAGAACCTATCTATGGCACCCGGCCTGACCTCATGGCCAAGTACCCGACGCACGAGGACAAAAAGGCCTTCTGGCGCATGCCCACGCTGTACAAGACCTTGCAGACCAAGAACATTGCCGACAAGCTGCACGAGAAGTTCCCGCTCATCATGTCCTCGGGCCGACTGGTCGAGTACGAGGGCGGCGGCGAGGAAACCCGCTCCAACCCCTGGCTGGCCGAGTTGCAGCAGGAAGCCTTTGTGGAAATCAACCCGCAGACGGCGAGCGAGCGCGGCATCCGCAACGGTGAACGCGTCTGGATGAGCACTCCCACCGGTGCCCGCCTGAACCTGCAGGCCCTGGTGACCGAGCGTGTGGCACCCGACACGGTCTGGATGCCCTTCCACTTCTCCGGCCGTTGGCAGGGCGCCGACATGCTGGCCCACTACCCCAAGGGCGCAGCGCCCATCGTGCGCGGTGAGGCGGTCAATACGGCGACCACTTATGGTTACGACAGCGTGACCATGATGCAGGAAACCAAGACCACCATCTGCCAGATCGAGAAAGCATAAGGAGACACGTCATGGCACGTATGAAATTTGTCTGTGACGCCGAGCGCTGCATCGAATGCAACGGCTGCGTCACCGCCTGCAAGAATGAACACGAAGTCCCCTGGGGCGTGAACCGCCGCCGGGTGGTCACCCTCAACGACGGCGTCCCCGGCGAGAAATCCATCTCGGTGGCCTGCATGCACTGCAGCGACGCGCCCTGCATGGCCGTCTGCCCCGTCAACTGCTTCTACCGCACCGACGAGGGTGTGGTGCTGCACGACAAGGACATCTGCATCGGCTGCGGCTACTGCTCCTACGCCTGCCCCTTCGGCGCGCCGCAGTTCCCCTCGCAGGGCACTTTCGGTGTGCGCGGCAAGATGGACAAGTGCACCTTCTGCGCCGGTGGCCCCGAGACCCACGGCAGCCAGTCCGAGTTCGAGAAATACGGTCGCAACCGTCTGGCCGAGGGCAAACTGCCCGCCTGCGCCGAGATGTGTTCGACCAAGGCCCTGCTCGCCGGTGACGGCGACATGGTGGCCGACATCTTCCGCACCCGGGTGCTGCAACGCGGCAAGGGCGCCGAGGTCTGGGGTTGGGGCACGGCCTACGGCTCGCGCCAGGCCGGCAAACCCGCAGGAGCCAAGTCATGAACAAGACCCTGATCATCGTGTCCGCCGTCTTCCTGCTCGCCGCCTGCGGTGAGGTGGACCAGTCCATGGCCGGCGCCAAGCAGGACGCCCCGGCCCACAGCGGTACCGGCAAGGCCTATGTCGATCCGGGCTGGAAGCCCGGTGACAAGGCCAGCTGGGAGTCCAAGCTCAAGGCGCGTGGCCAGTACGGCCAGAACGAGTACAACCGCGTCAATTAAGAAGAACGGGGATAGGCATGAAAAAAGTTCTCGCGCTGGCCCTGCTCACGGCCCTGACCTGGGCCGTACCGGCCCTGGCCCAGCAGGACAAACTCAAGCTCGAGGCACCGGCCGCCAAGGCGGCCCCTGCGCAGCAGGGCGGCATCCAGGGCCAGAACATCTTTGATGTGAAGCCCGATGCCAGCGAGGAGCCGGGTTATGCCACGCAGACCAATGCCGAACGCGGCCAGGTTCAGCCCGGCAACAACGCGCCCATGTGGCGCGCGGTCGGTGCGGGTGTCACCGGCTACAGCAGCCTGCCCAAAAGCGAGGCGCCCGAGGCCGGCAACCTGATCCAGCCCTTTGTGCAGTACCCCGGCTCCATGCTCACCAATGCCGGTGAAGCCTGGCGCCAGGTGCGCAACCAGTGGATCATTCCCTACGGCGGCGCCCTGATCCTGATCGCGCTGGGCGCGGTGGGCATCTTCTACTGGCGCAAGGGCACCATCCAGCTGCACGGCAAGGAGAGCGGCCGCAAGATCGAACGCTTCACCGCCTTCGAGCGCTCGGCCCACTGGGCCAATGCCATCGCCTTCTGCATCCTGGCCATCTCCGGCCTGGTCATGGCCTTCGGCAAGTTCTTCCTGCACCCCATCATTGGCGGCACGCTGTTCGGCTGGCTGACCTATGTGCTCAAGAATCTGCACAACTTCGCCGGCCCGGTGTTTGCCGTCTCGCTGGTGGTGGTGCTCCTCACCTTCGTCAAGGACAACCTGCCGAGCAAGGGCGACATCACCTGGCTGCTCAAGGGTGGCGGCCTGCTGTCCGGCCAGGAAGTGCCTTCGCACCGCTTCAACGCCGGCGAGAAGGTCATCTTCTGGGGCGGCGTCTTCCTGCTGGGCCTGATCGTCGTGGGCTCCGGCCTTTTCCTGGACAAGCTGTTGCCCAGCCTGGTCTACGAACGCGGCAGCATGCAGATCGCGCACATGATCCATGCCGTGGCGGCCGTGCTCATGATGTGCCTGTTCATCGGCCACATCTACCTGGGTACGGTCGGCATGGCGGGCGCCTACAAGGCCATGAAAACTGGCTACGTGGACGAGACCTGGGCCAAGGAACACCACGAGCTCTGGTACGACGACATCAAGGCCGGCAAGATCCCGGCCCAGCGCACCCAGCCTGAGGCATCCGGCGCTCCCGTCAAAGCCTGACCCACAAGATTAGAGAGGCCACCATGAAATCCATCGCCATCTTCATCGCCGCCTGTGCCCTGAGCCTGCCTGCGCTGGCCAAGTTGCCCGCCCCGACCGACGCCGCCAAGGCCGCTGCCGCAGAAGCCGCCGCCAAGACCGCCCATGCCGGCAAGGTCGAGGGCTACCTGCTCTGCAAGTACCAAGACAAGACCGCGGCCCACTACCGCAAGTCAGGCAAGGCCGGCAAGGACAACAAGGCCGTGACGACGGCCCCCTGTGCCGACCCGGGCCCCTACAAGCCGGCCGCTGCTGCAGCACCGGCCGCGCCCGCGCCTGCCAAGAAATCCTGATCCCCATCAGAACATAGCCATGGGCCAGGGTCGCGAGACCCCGGCCCTTTTTGTTGTACCCTGCCGCCATGCCTGATCGTCTTCTGCCCCACCTGACCCGCGCCAGCGCACCACTGACGCGTGAGGTCGCGGTGGTCAACGAACACGGCGATACCAGCACCCTCTCCATCCCCGCCGAGCGTGCGCTCACGGTCTATGTGGACAAACGCGAACTGGTCACGCTGATGACCCTGGGCGCGTCCCCCGAGTTGCTGGTGCTCGGTTATCTGCGCAACCAGCGCCTGGTGCGCGCGCTGGACGAAATCGAATCCATCACCGTGGACTGGGACGTGGGCGCCGCCGCCGTCAAGACCCGCGCGGGCATCACCGACATCGAGGAACGCACCTCCAAACGTGTGGTCACCACCGGCTGCGGCCAGGGCAGCGTTTTCGGCGACATGATGGACGAGGTGGACCAGATCGCCTTGCCCCCCGACGCCCGCCTCACCCAGGCCCAGCTCTACGGCATCGTCAACGCCATCCGCCTGAAGGAGAGCACCTACAAGTCAGCGGGTTCGGTGCACGCCTGTGCCCTGTTCCGTGGCGAGGAGATGCTGATTTTTGTCGAGGACGTGGGGCGGCACAACGCGATCGACACCATTGCGGGGTGGATGTGGATGCAGGAGCCTGTTTTGATGGGTTCTGCCGACAAGGTGTTCTATACGACGGGGCGGTTGACGAGTGAGATGGTGATCAAGTCGGCGCAGATGGGGGTGCCTATTGTGGTTTCTCGGAGTGGGATTACGCAGATGGGGCATGCGGTGGCGGAGCGTGTTGGGCTTTGTGCGATTGGGCGGGCGACTGGGCGGCACTTTTACTGCTACACGGCTGTGCAACGGCTGGTGCTTCAGCCTGAACTGGCTGGCCCGAAGCTTCGAGCGGCGGCCTAGCTTTTTCCCGTTCGGCCTGAGCTTGTCGAAGGCTTCTGTGCCTTGGCTTAGGTTTCCTCCCGCGTGGCAAGCCGGGTCTCGCCCCGGCGGGCGAGGTACTTTTCTTTGCTTCGCCAAAGAAAAGTACCCAAAAGAAAGGCGACCCTGGTGTCTGTGACCCCGGCTATGCCGGGGCAACCTACGATGCTCGCGCCAGGCGGGAGCCGCGCAAACTCGCTGCGCTCAAACATGCGCGTCTCTTGATCCGCCTGCCGCTGCGCTTCTCGGCACATACACAAGGGTGGGGAATCCGAAAACCAAACGCAAATATTGCAACGGCACGCTATCGCGTGCCGTTGCAATATTCAGATGAATCTTGGCTACTGGGATAAGTGATGAGTCATACCGGCGCACGGGCCAAGCGCTTTCCCGATGGATATTCGATCGAGCAAAGGATTGGGTGTTATTGCCAGGGGAGCCGAACGTAGATGAATGATGCAACGACCGAAGCGAATACTCCAAGAGTGAAGCCAACGATGCGTTCTTTCCACACTCCTCGGCTCGCATACGCATGCTGAGCGCGCAGAAGTTGCTCAACAGTCTCACGTTTCATGCGAACGATTGGTTCAAGTTCCGCATGTTCAGACTGCAGAGCTGCTAGCGCGCGCTCAGAAGCTTCTAGCCGCGTTTGCTCATCGGCAAGGAATTGCGCAACCCCTTGTAGCTGGACACCAATCCCATGCAACTGCTTGATGTTCTGAACGTACTCGCCTGCACCTTTGCCAACCTGTGGGCGATCCTGCAAAAGATACGCGTTGATAAGAAAGGCTATACACATGGCGAGAAATCCACCTCCCCATAAATCCTTTCCGTCGGCGAACTCATGAACTGAAATCGCCAAGAAGACAAAGGCCATTGATACGGCCAAGCGATCATTAAACGAATACGGAATAAGTGAGGGTTTCATTTCATGATGTCCAACATGATTCAGACCAAAAAAATGCGGGATAGCGTAACTGGTAAAGCATCATGCACACTACCACCTGGGTTTGTAAGTGCTTGATTTATATCTGAAATACTCGCGGCAGCCAATCAACGCGCGGAGTTAGATGAAAAGTGGGTTTTGCGGGATTTGGTATCCGGCCCCACCGCCGTGTGCGGAGGCGAGTAGCGCAGGAGCGGGCGGAGTAAGGGGCGCGCATGTTTGAGCGCAGCGAGTTTGCGCGCACCCCGCCCGGTTCGAGCAACGCAGCGTGCCCGTAGCGCAGCGTAGGGACGACGCACCCGGCTCGCTTTTCTTTGCTTACTTTCTTTGGCGAGACAAAGAAAGTG
>CAUPRZ010000109.1:0-6949 GCA_963513855.1 uncultured Hylemonella sp. | reverse complement strand
CAAGCTGGGGGCGTCAAAGCTTGTTAACGCGGCCAGCGCGTCCCAGGCTTCAGCCAGGCGAGCCGCATCAAAACAGACATCGGCCAGCTGCAAGGCCAGCGCATCACCGGCGCCGATGACCTCGCTCGTCAGCGCCAGCCACTCGCCGCCGTGGCCGGGGTTCTGCGCCAGGAACCAGCCACCACCGACATCCGGGAAGAGGCCGATATTGGTCTCGGGCATGGCCATCTTGGTGCGTGGTGTGACGATGCGCAGCTTCGCCCCCTGGCTGATCCCCATGCCGCCGCCCATGACGACACCATCCATGAAGGCGATGTAGGGCTTGGGGTAGTGGTGGATCAGGTGGTTGAGCGCGTATTCCTCAGTGAAAAAATCCTCCAGCTCGGCATCACCACGCAGCACGGCCTGATGAAAGAAACGGATGTCGCCGCCGGCACAGAAAGCGCCAAAAGCGCCCTCCTTGCCCATGCCGCGGATGGCCACGGTTTCGATGGCCGGATCCTCGCGCCAGGCCAGCAGTGCCGCTGCCAGGGCACGTATCATGGGCAGGGACAGCGCGTTGAGCGCGCGCGGACGGTTCAGCGTGATGCAGGCCAGCCGGCCGCGAATTTCGGTCAGCACCTCGGGACAGGTGTAGCTCAGCGCGTGTGTCATCTTTTTTTGTTCCAGCGAATCAGTTCATTGCCAACCAGGGCCAGCAATACCAGCGCCCCGCCCTGCAGCACCGCCACGGACGGTTTTTCACCCGCGCCGATCCAGACCAGCAGGATGCCAAAGAGGATTTCCAGCTGTCCCAGCAGGGAAATTTCAGGCGCCTTGAGCACCCGGGCGCAGAGCACCAGCAGGGTACACGGGATCGCCAACTGCACCAGGCCCAGCAGGGCCAGCAGGCCGATGTCATGTGCGGTGGCCTGCAATGGCAGCGCCAATGGCAGGACAGCCAGGGCGGAAATGGCACCACCGACCAACACCGAAGGCATCAGGTCCACATCCTCGCCATGGGCATGGGCGTGCTGCACCACGATCCAGTTGATGGCCGCGGTCAGCGGCACCAGCAAGGCCACGACCATACCCAGCCAGCTGCCACCCTCCATCTGCCCGGCAAACATCCAGGTCATGCCCAGGGTGGCCAGGACGATGGCCAGTCAGGTAAACCAGGCAATGCGTTGGCGCAGGAAGATCCGGGCCAGCAACGCGGTGAGCAGGGGGTTGAGCGCGGAGATCACCAGCACATTCGCCACGCTGGTCAGGGTCAGCGCCAGCATGAAGGAGGTGAACATGAAGCTCCAGCACAGGCCGGACCACCAGAGTTCGCGCGGTCCCTGGCGCAGCTGCCGCCAGACCTGGGCGGGGCCGCGCCACAGCGGCAGGATCACGAGCAGCGAGAGCGCCGTGAAAAAACTGCGCCAGAAGGTCTGCTCAAAACCCCGCGCCGCCTCCAGATGGCGCGTGACCACCCCGGCGATGGACCACATCAGGGTCACCGCCACCATGAGCCAGACCGCGCGCCGATGGGTAAGCTTCATCAGTTCAAGGACAAGTCTCAGATTGCCCCAGGTCTAAATCGCGGGACGCCGTGGAACCGGCTTTGCCGGGCCACTGGCGTCGTCCCCCTGGGGGGATAGCGGCCGCAGGCCGATTCAGGGGGAACCTAATTCAGGGGGTTAACTCGATTTCCCGGCGCGCTTGCGCTCGTTTTCAGTCAGATGACGCTTGCGCAGACGGATGGACTTGGGCGTGATCTCGACCAGTTCGTCGTCCTCGATGAACTCCACACCGTATTCCAGCGTGCACTCGATCGGGGGCGTGATCTTGATGGCGTCTTCCTTGCCGCTGACGCGGAAGTTGGTCAGCTGCTTGGTGCGCGTGGCGTTGACCACCAGGTCGTTGTCGCGGTTGTGGATGCCGACGATCATGCCTTCGTACACCGGGTCGTTGGCCTTGACGAACATGCGACCGCGGTCGTCGAGCTTGCCCAGGGCGTAGGTGAAGATTTCACCCGCATCCATGGAGATCAGCACGCCATTCTTGCGGCCGCCGATGTCACCCTTGTGCGGCTCGTAGCCGTCGAAGATGTTGGAGATCAGGCCGGAACCACGGGTCAGGTTCAGGAATTCGTTGGAGAAACCGATCAGGCCACGGGCCGGGATGCGGTATTCCAGGCGCACACGGCCACGGCCGTCCGGCTCCATGTTCACCAGTTCGCCCTTGCGCTCGCCCAGGGCCTGCATCACGCCGCCTTGGTGACCTTCGTCGATGTCGGCCGTGACCAGCTCGATCGGCTCGCACTTCTCGCCATTGATGTCCTTGAACATCACACGCGGCTTGGACACAGCCAGCTCGTAGCCCTCACGACGCATGTTTTCCAGCAGGATGGTCAGGTGCAGTTCACCACGGCCCATCACTTCGAAAATACCTTCTTCGTCGGTTTCCTTCACACGCAAGGCCACGTTGTGCTGCAGCTCTTTCTGCAGGCGGTCCCAGATCTGGCGGCTGGTCACGAACTTGCCTTCACGGCCGGCCAGCGGGCTGGTATTGACGCAGAAGTTCATGGTCAGGGTCGGCTCGTCGACCTTGAGCATGGGCAGCGGCGCCGGCTTGGCCGGGTCGGTGATGGTCACGCCGATACCGATCTCGTCGATGCCATTGATCAGCACAATTTCACCCGGGCCGGCTTCGGTCGTCTGCACACGCTCCAGGCCCTGGAAGGTCAGCACCTGGTTGATACGGCCCTTGATGGTCTTGCCGTCCGGCCCTTCCATCACCAGCACATCCATGGAGGGTTTGATCGTGCCCTGGCTGATACGGCCGACACCGATGCGGCCGACGAAGGTCGAGAAGTCCAGTGCGGAAATCTGCAGCTGCAGCGGTGCAGCCGGATCACCCTTCTGTGACGGCACATGCTTGAGCACGGTATTGAACAGGGCCGACATGTCCGGGCCCCACTGCTCACCCGGTGCGCCCTCTTCCAGCGAGGACCAGCCGTTGATGCCCGAGGCGTAGACGACGGGGAAGTCCAGCTGCTCGTCGTTGGCACCGAGCTTGTCGAACAGGTCGAAGGCGGCGTTAACGACCTTATCGGGGTTGGCGCCCGGCTTGTCCACCTTGTTCACCACCACGATAGGCTTGAGCCCCAGGGCCAGCGCCTTTTTGGTCACGAAACGCGTCTGCGGCATCGGGCCTTCCTGCGCGTCGATCAGCAGCACCACACCGTCCACCATGGACAGGGCGCGCTCGACCTCGCCACCGAAGTCGGCGTGGCCGGGGGTATCGACGATGTTGATGTGGGTGCCTTCCCAGGTCACGGCGCAGTTCTTGGCCAGGATGGTGATGCCGCGTTCTTTTTCGATCGCGTTGTTGTCCATCACGGTGTCGACCACCGTCTCGTGTTCGGCAAAGGTGCCGGACTGGCGCAGCAGCTGATCGACCATGGTGGTCTTGCCGTGGTCGACGTGCGCGATGATGGCAATGTTGCGGATCTGTTTATGGCTCATGGTTGGCTTTCCAGGATTTGTTGGATTTCGATAGGGCTCAACAGACGCCCGGGTATGAGTTCGCCCGCCTTGACATGGGCAGTGCCCAGCAAGGCGTGCGGTTGGTCACCGTAAACGGCGACCTGTTCGGTATCTGGCCAGCTGCCGCGGCGGCGCAGGCCACTGAGGAAACGACCGGCATTCTCTCCGTCCAGGGTGACGGTGGCATGACCTTCGAGCAGGGAATCGACCGGCCTCAGCTGTGTGGGGCGCACCGCTTCGTCCAGGGTTTCGAGCCCCTCCAGGGTCACGCACTGGGCCTGCTCGAAGGGCCCGGTCGCGATGCGGCGCAGCGCCACCAGATGGCCACCGCAGCCCAGGGCCTCGGCGATGTCTTCGCCCAGGGTCCGGATGTAGGTGCCCTTGCTGCATTTCACGTGCAGACGCAGGAAAGGCGCGTCGCCCTGCAACTGAACTTCCAGCAGTTCCAATTCGTGAATCACCACGTCGCGCGGCGCGCGCTCCACGGTTTCACCTTCACGGGCATATTCGTACAGGGCCTTGCCATCCTTCTTGAGGGCGCTGTGCATGGGCGGAATCTGACGAATCGGCCCCATGTAGCGGTCCAGCACCTCGACTACCTGGCCCAGGCTGCAGTTCACCGGACGGGTCTCGATGACCGCCCCCTCGGCGTCAGCCGTGCTCGTGCGTACGCCCAGGCGCACCGTGGTCTCATAGGTCTTGTCGGCATCCAGATGCAACTGGCTGAACTTGGTGGCCGCACCAAAACACAGGGGCAGCACGCCCGTGGCCAGGGGATCCAGGGTGCCGGTGTGACCTGCCTTTTCGGCGCGCAGCAACCACTTGGCTTTCTGCAAGGCCTGGTTGCTCGAAAGACCGAGCGGTTTGTCTAGCAAGAGCACCCCATGCACAGGGCGCCGTTGCACCCTGGTGCGTGGCGCGTGCATCTTCAGTCCTCGTTTTTGGAACGTGATGCGACAGCCTGCGCGATCAGTGCATTCATGTCCGCCGCACGCTCGGTGGTGCGGTCGAACAGGAAGTGCAGCGTCGGCACGGTGTGGATGTGCAGGCGTTTGAACAGGCCGTTGCGCAGGAAACCTGCGGCCTGGTTCAGTGCGTCCTGGGTCTCCTGCGGCTCACCGATCAGCACGCTGAAATAGACCTTGGCGTGCGCATAGTCGGGGGTGACCTCGACGGATTGCAGCGTCACCATGCCCACGCGCGGGTCTTTCAACTCGCGCGCGATCAACTCCGTCAGATCGCGCTGGATCTGATCGGCGACCTTGAAGCCGCGGTTCGGAGTGGATGACTTTTTGGCCGGCATGGTTGTGGTTTACAGCGTACGGGCGATTTCCTTGATCTCGAAGAACTCCAGCTGATCATTTTCCTTGATGTCGTTGTAGTTCTTGAGCTTGATACCGCACTCGAAGCCTTCCTTGACCTCGCGCACATCGTCCTTCATGCGCTTGAGGGAGTCCAGCTCGCCGGTGTAGATCACCACGTTGTCGCGCAGCAGGCGGAAATGCGCGCTGCGGGTGACGAAGCCGGAAGTGACCATACAGCCTGCGACCGTGCCGATCTTGGACGCCACGAAGACGGTGCGGATCTCGGCCATGCCGATGACTTCTTCCCTCTTCTCGGGCGCCAGCATGCCCGACATAGCGGCCTTCAACTCGTCCACGGCGTCGTAGATGATGTTGTAGTAACGGATCTCCACGTCGTTGCCTTCGGCCAGCTTGCGCGCACCGGCATCGGCGCGCGTGTTGAAGCCGATGATCAGTGCCTTGGAGGCGATGGCCAGGTTGACGTCGGATTCGCTGATACCGCCCACGGCTGCATAGACCATCTGCACCTTGACCTCGGCGGTCGAGAGCTTGAGCAGCGAGGCGGCCAGCGCTTCCTGCGAACCCTGCACGTCGGCCTTCACGATGATGGGCAGCGTCTTGACTTCGCCGGCGCTGATGTCGGAGAACATGTTCTCCAGTTTGGCGGCCTGCTGCTTGGCCAGCTTGGTGTTGCGGAACTTACCGGCACGGTAGGTGGCGATTTCGCGGGCACGGCGCTCATCGGCCATGACCATGAAGTCATCACCGGCCTGCGGTACCTCGGTCATGCCCTGGATTTCCACCGGGATGGACGGGCCGGCCGACTCGATCTTGCGACCGTTTTCGTCCAGCATGGCGCGCACGCGGCCATAGGTCTGGCCAGCCAGCACCACGTCGCCCGCCTTGAGCGTGCCGGATTGCACCAGCACCGTCGCCACGGGGCCACGGCCCTTGTCCAGCTTGGCTTCGATGACCAGGCCCTTGGCGGCGGCGTCGATCGGCGCCCGGAGTTCCAGCACTTCGGCCTGCAACAGCACCTGCTCGAGCAGCGCGTCGATACCCTGGCCGGTCTTGGCCGACACTGCCACGAAGGGCGAGTCGCCACCGAATTCCTCGGGGACCACCTCTTCCACCACCAGTTCCTGCTTGACGCGGTCCGGGTTGGCATCGGGTTTGTCGATTTTGTTGATGGCCACAACGATCGGAACACCAGCCGCCTTGGCGTGCTTGATGGCTTCCTTGGTCTGCGGCATGACACCGTCGTCGGCCGCCACCACCAGAATCACGATGTCGGTCGCCTGGGCGCCGCGGGCACGCATGGCCGTGAAGGCCTCGTGACCCGGAGTGTCCAGGAAAGACACCATGCCACGCGGCGTTTCCACGTGGTAGGCACCAATGTGCTGCGTGATGCCGCCGGCTTCGCCCGCGGCCACCTTGGCACGGCGGATGTAGTCCAGCAGCGAGGTCTTGCCATGGTCGACGTGACCCATGACGGTCACCACGGGCGCACGCGGCAGCGATTCGCCATGCTGGCCCGACACTTCCTCGTCGGTGAAGGCTTCGGGATCGTCCAGTGCTGCCACGACAGCCTTGTGGCCCATTTCCTCGACCACGATCATGGCCGTGTCCTGGTCCAGCGGCTGGTTGATGGTGACCATCTGGCCCATCTTCATCAGCGCCTTGATCACCTCGGAGGCCTTGACCGCCATCTTGTGCGCCAGTTCGGCCACGGTGATGGTCTCGGGCACATGCACTTCGATGATGCGGGCCTCGGCCGGTGCCGCCTGCATCTGCTGCTCGTCGCGGTCATGACCACGTCGGCCCCTGGGGCCACCGCGCCAGCTGCTGCGACCCACGCCGCCACTGCTGTCACCACGGGTCGGGATGGCCTTCTTCTTGGCCGGATCTCCCGCCCAGCTGGATGAGAGCTTGGCGGACTTGACTTCCTTGCCAGCACCTGCGGGCGCAGCAGCGCCGCTGCCTGCCGGCTTGGCCGGTTTGGCGACCGTGCTGCCGGCTGCCGGCTTGTGCAGGGTGCCCTTCATGGCCGCCTTCGGCTCTTCCTTCTTGGGCGGGGGCGGCGGCGCCTTCTTGGCCGGCGTCGACATCATGGAGCGGATGGCTGCGGCT
>CAUPRZ010000108.1:0-7076 GCA_963513855.1 uncultured Hylemonella sp. | reverse complement strand
CGGTCGACGTGGGCCGTGACGTGGTCATCAAGGCCACGGGCCTGCGCGAGTCGGCCATGCTGACCCAGGACGAGAACATCGTCGAGATCAAGTTCGCCGTCCAGTACCGCCTGAATGACGCCCGTGCCTACCTGTTCGAGAGCCGCGACCCGGCCAGCGCCGTGGTGCAGGCCGCCGAGACCGCCGTGCGCGAGGTGGTGGGCAAGATGAAGATGGACTCGGCCCTGTCCGAGGAACGCGACCAGATCGGGCCGCGTGTGCGTGTTCTGATGCAGACCATCCTGGACCGCTACAAGGTCGGTGTCGAGGTGGTGGGCATCAACCTGCAGCAGGGCGGCGTGCGTCCGCCCGAGCAGGTGCAGGCCGCTTTTGACGATGTGCTCAAGGCCGGCCAGGAGCGCGAGCGCCTGAAGAACGAGGCCCAGGCCTATGCCAATGACGTGGTGCCGCGTGCCGTCGGTACGGCCTCGCGCCTGAAGGAAGAGGCTGAAGGTTACAAGGCCCGCATCGTGGCCCAGGCCCAGGGTGATGCGCAGCGTTTCCGCTCCGTGCTCACCGAATACCAGAAGGCGCCCCAGGTCACGCGTGACCGCCTCTACCTGGAGAGCATGCAGGAAATCTATGGCAACGTGACCAAGGTGCTGGTGGACTCCAAGCAGGGCTCGAACCTGCTCTACCTGCCGCTGGACAAGATCATGCAGCTCAGTGGCGATGACGCCCCGGTTCCGCTGATGCAGGGCACGGCCCCCGTGTCGCCGTCCACAGCCCCGGCGCCCAGCGTCAACGATCCGCGTGCCCGCCTGAACCAGCGCTCGCGCGAACGCGAGACCCGTTAAGGAAAACAAGAACATGAACCGCATTGGATTCATCCTGTCCTCGCTGCTGGTGCTGCTTGCGCTCGCCAGCTCCATGCTTTTTGTCGTCGACCAGCGCCAGTTCGGCGTGGTCTACGCCCTGGGCCAGATCAAGGAAGTCATCACGGAGCCTGGCCTCAACGTCAAGCTGCCGCCGCCTTTCCAGAACGTGACCTATATCGACAAGCGTCTGCTGACGCTGGACAGCAGCGACACCGAGCCCATGCTGACGGCCGAGAAGCAGCGTGTGGTGATCGACTGGTATGTGCGCTGGCGCATCAGCGAGCCCAGCGAGTACATCCGTAACGTGGGCCTCAACGAGACCGCCGGTGCCAACCAGCTCAACCGTGTGGTGCGCAACGCCTTCCAGGAAGAGATCAACAAGCGCACCGTCAAGGAACTGCTCTCGCTCAAGCGTGATGCCCTGATGAACGACGTCAAGGACGAGGTGCTCAAGGCCGTGCGCGGCGAGAAGCCCTGGGGCATCGATGTGGTCGATGTGCGTATCACGCGTGTGGACTATGTGGCCGAGATCACCGATTCGGTCTACCGCCGCATGCAGGCCGAACGCGCCCGCGTGGCCAACGAACTGCGCTCCACCGGTGCCGCCGAGGGTGAAAAGATCCGTGCCGACGCCGACCGCCAGCGCGAGGTGACGGTGGCCAATGCCTACCGTGACGCCCAGAAGATCAAGGGCCAGGGTGATGGTCTGGCTGCCTCGACCTATGCCGAGGCGTTTGGCCGCGACCCGTCCTTCGCCCAGTTCTACCGCAGCCTGGAAGCCTACAAGGCCAGCTTCGCGAACAAGAGCGACGTGATGGTGCTCGACCCCAGCAGTTCGGAGTTCTTCAAGGTCTTCCGCGGCGGCGCGGTGACGCCCAAGAAATAAGAAGGCATGAGCGTGCACGGCCGCTCCGAAGCGCTCAGCCCCCAGCGTGTAGCGCTGGGGTAGCCTGATGTTTAGCGACGCCTTCTGGCTGGCCATGGCCCTGGTCCTCGTGATCGAGGGCCTTTTTCCTTTTGTCTCACCGGGCGGCTGGCGTCGTATGTTCAGCCAGATCCTGCAGCTCAGCGACGGTCAGATCCGCTTTTTCGGTCTATGCAGCATCGTCGCTGGCCTGGCCTGGGTCTGGTGGCAACTGCCCTGAATCTGGGGCAGGGTGGCCGGGATCCCTCGCGCGACCCGGTAAAATCGCGTTTTTAACAGCTCCCTCTTTTTTCATGTCCGCCTGGCTCCTGCCGGATCACATCGCCGATGTCCTGCCCTCCGAGGCGCGTCACATCGAGGAACTGCGCCGCGACCTGCTCGACACGGCCCGTGGCTACGGCTACGAGCTGGTCATGCCGCCGCTGCTCGAATACCTGGCCTCGCTGCTCAGCGGCACGGGCCAGACGCTCAACCTCCAGACCTTCAAGCTCGTGGACCAGCTCTCGGGCCGCTCCATGGGCCTGCGTGCCGACACCACGCCCCAGGTCGCGCGCATCGACGCCCACCTGCTGAACCGCCGCGGCGTGGCGCGCCTGTGCTACTGCGGCCCCGTGGTGCACACGCGCCCGGCCAGCCCACACGCCACACGTGAGCCGCTGCAGCTCGGCGCCGAGATCTACGGACACGCCGGCCCCGAGGCCGACCTGGAAGCCCTGCAACTCGCGCTGGACTGCCTCAAGGCGGCCAAGCTCACGAACTACACGGTGGATCTGGCTGACGTGCGCATCGTCAGTGCCTTGCTTGAAGGCTCGGGCGCCGACGCCTCCACCCAGGAACAGATCCAGACGGCCCTGGCCGCCAAGGACGTGCCGGAACTGACCCGTCTCACCCAGGGCATGCCCGCGGCCTCGCGCCAGGGCCTGCTGGCGCTGCCACGTCTCTACGGCGATGTGACCATGCTGGACGAGGCCGAGAAGGTGTTGCCCGCGCTGCCCGCCGTGCGTGAGGCCCTGGCCGGCCTGCGCTGGCTGGCCAGCCATCTGCCGGACACGGCCCTGGGCTTTGACCTGGCCGATCTGCGCGGTTATGCCTATTACAGCGGCGTGCGTTTTGCCGTTTACACCGCAGGCGTCAGCGACGCGTTGCTGCGCGGTGGTCGTTACGACGAGGTGGGTGCCGTCTTCGGGCGCAAGCGCCCCGCGGTCGGCTTCAGCCTGGACCTCAAGACCCTGGTGGGGGCCGTGCCCGCGCGCGCGCTGCGCGCTGCCATCCGTGCCCCCTGGGGTGAAGCGGCCAGCCTGCGCGCCGCCATCGCGCGCCTGCGGGCCCAGGGCGAGACCGTGGTCTGCGTGCTGCCGGGCCACGAAAGCGAAATCGACGAATTCCAGTGCGACCGCGAGCTCACCGAAGTCGGTGGCCAGTGGGTCGTCAGCGCCCTCTGACTCTGAATCCGAGCGGCGCTTCCCCTATCTATCTTTTCCGGGCATATCTGACATGAACACAACCAAAGGTCGTAACGTCGTCGTCGTCGGCACCCAGTGGGGTGACGAGGGCAAGGGCAAGCTGGTGGACTGGCTCACCGAGTTCTCCCAGGGCGTGGTGCGTTTCCAGGGCGGCCACAACGCCGGCCACACGCTGGTCATCAACGGCGTCAAGACCGCGCTGCACCTGATCCCCAGCGGCATCATGCGTCCCGGCGTCAAATGCTACATCGGCAACGGCGTGGTGCTGTCGGCTGCCAAGCTGTTTGAAGAGATCGAAGGCCTGGAAAAAGCCGGTGTCGAGGTGCGTTCGCGCCTGCGCATCTCCGAGGCTTGCCCGCTGATCTTGCCCTTCCACGCCGCACTGGACGTGGCCCGTGAGGCTGCACGCGAGCAGGGCGGTACCGAAAAGATCGGCACCACCGGCCGCGGCATCGGTCCGGCCTATGAAGACAAGATTGCCCGCCGCGCCCTGCGTGTGCAGGACATGAAGTACCCCGAGCGCTTCGCCACCAAGCTCAAGGAACTGCTGACCCTGCACAACCATGTGCTCAGTACCTTCCTGCAGTGCAAGAACTTCGCCTTCCCCGACGCGCTCAAGCCCTATATCAAGGACGGCGAGGTGCAGTTCGAGCCTGTGTATGCCGAAGCCATGCGCCATGCCGAGCTGCTCAAGCCCATGATGGCCGACGTCTCGCGTGAACTGAACGAGGCGCACGCCCACGGCCAGAACCTGCTGTTCGAAGGCGCGCAAGGCACGTTGCTGGACGTGGACCACGGCACCTACCCCTACGTCACCTCGAGCAACTGCGTGGCCGGCAACGCCGCTGCCGGTTCCGGTGTGGGCCCGGGCTTGCTGCATTACATCCTGGGCATCACCAAGGCCTATTGCACACGTGTGGGTGGTGGCCCGTTCCCGACCGAACTGGACTGGGAAACCCCGGGCACCCCCGGTTACCACATGAGCACCGTGGGCGCCGAGAAGGGCGTGACCACCGGCCGTTCACGCCGTTGCGGCTGGTTCGATGCTGCGTTGCTCAAGCGCTCGGCCCAGGTCAACGGTCTGACCGGCATGTGCCTGACCAAACTCGACGTGCTCGACGGCCTCAAGGAACTGCTGCTGTGCACGGGCTACGAGCTGGACGGGGAGATCATCGACATCCTGCCCATGGGCGCCGATGAGATCTCGCGTTGCAAGCCCATCTACGAAACCCTGCCCGGCTGGACCGAAACCACCGTGGGTGTGACCGACTACGACAAGCTGCCGATCAATGCGCGTCTCTACCTGCAGCGCATCGAGCAGGTCACCGGTGTGCCCATCCACATCATCTCGACCAGCCCGGACCGCGATCACACCATCATGATGCGCCACCCCTACGTGGCCTAAGTCAAGCTTTAAACGCTATCAAAAGAGGAGCAACCGGATGTTGACCGAAGACGGCAAGCACCTGTACGTGAGCTACGGCGAGTACCACAATCTGGTCGAGAAGCTGGCCATCAAGATCCACCAGTCGGGCTGGGAGTTCGACACCATCCTCTGCCTGGCACGCGGCGGCATGCGGCCTGGCGACATCCTCTCGCGCATCTTCGAGAAGCCCCTGGCCATCATGTCCACCAGCTCCTACCGCGCCAACGCCGGCACCGAGCAGGGCCACCTAGACATCGCCAAGTACATCACCACGCCCCAGGGCGAAATCGCCGGCCGTGTGCTGCTGGTCGATGATCTGGCCGACTCCGGCCACACCCTGCAGGCCGTGGTCAAGATGCTGCGCGACAACTACCCGCCCATCAGCGATCTGCGCACTGCCGTGCTCTGGACCAAGGCCCTGTCGACCTTCCAGGCCGACTACTCGGTCGCGTTCCTGCCCCCCAATCCCTGGATCCACCAGCCCTTCGAGGTCTATGACCGCATGCACATTGCGGATGTGCTGGCCAAATGGAAAGTTTGATTTAGGCTCACCCCCAGGCTGCGCGCACTTCGTGTCGCTACGCCATCCCCCTTGCAGGGGGCGCACCCAGCGGCCCGGCAAAGCCGGCTCCGCGGGTGCCCTGGGTTGAATACCGCGCACACGCTCGTTCGTTTTGGTTCGCGTTAAGCTCTGTGCATGAGCGACAAACGCACCTGCCTGATCCACCATCCCTACGTGCCCCCCGAGGGTTTTGAGGCGCCGCAGCCCGGCGTCTTCAAGGCCTCGACGGTTTTCTTTCCGACCGTGGCCGCCATGCGCAGCCGCGAGTGGAAGGACAAGACGGCCTACACCTATGGGCTGCACGGCACGCCCACCAGTTATCTGCTCGAAGAGCGTATCGCCACGCTCGAGGGTGGACTGCAATGCCTGCTGGTGCCCAGCGGCCTGGCGGCCATCGCCACCGTGTCCCTGTCCCTGCTCAAAAGTGGCGACGAGGTGCTGATCCCCGACAACGCCTACAGCCCCAACAAGGCCCTGGCCAAGGGCGAGCTCAAGGACTGGGGCATCAGCCACCAGTTCTACGACCCCCTGGACCCGCAGGACCTGGCGCGGCGCATCAGTGCCAAGACCAAGCTGATCTGGCTCGAAGCCGCGGGTTCGGTCACGCTGGAGTTCCCGGATCTGGTCGAGCAGGTGCTCATCTGCAAGCAGGCTGGCGTGAGCTGCGCGCTGGACAACACCTGGGGTGCAGGCCTGGCCTTCAACGCCTTTGACCTCGGTGCAGGGCAGGGGGTCGACATCTCCATCCACGCGCTGACCAAATACCCCAGCGGCGGCGGTGACGTGCTCATGGGTTCCATCGTCACGCGCGATCCCGCTCTGCACATCCGCCTCAAGCTCACCCATATGCGCCTGGGCCTGGGCGTGGGCATGAACGATGTGGAGGCCGTGCTGCGCTCCCTGCCCAGCCTGCCCCTGCGCTATGCAGCCCACGACCGCACGGCACGTGCGCTGGCCCGCTGGTGCCAGGGCCGTCCCGAGATCGCCCAGGTGCTGCACCCCGCGCTGACCGATGCGCCGGGCCATGCGCACTGGAAGGCGCTCTGCGGCGAGCAGGAAGGCCGCGCGGCCGGCCTCTTCAGCGTGATCTTCCCCGAGCGCTACAGCACGCAGCAGGTCGACGCCTTCTGCGACGCACTGCGCCTCTTCCGCCTCGGCTACAGCTGGGGCGGCCCCATCAGCCTGGTCGTGCCCTACGATTTGGCGCCCACGCGCACGTCCTGGCCCGCGCATCTGGCGCGCGGCACCCTGGTGCGTTTCTCGACCGGGCTGGAGGCTGCGGACGATCTGCAGGCCGACCTGGCGCAAGCGTTGTCTGCGCTGGCTTGACGCATATCAAGGTCGACCTGGGTTTCCCTGAGTCGACAGCGTGTGGTGGCCAGACTAGCCTCGTACTCATGAGCGAGAACCACACCCCCGACGACCGCAGCGGCTTGCCGGTCAACCCCAACCCCTATGTGCCGCCGCCCCCCGTGGGCCCGCGGCGCGAGATCGTGGCCCTGTCCTTGGCCGATCCCCTGCGCTGGCTCGCGCGCGGCTGGCGCGACATGACCTCGACCATGGGCGTCGCGCTGTTCTACGGCATCTGCTTCTGGGGCATGGCACTGACCCTGGGCGCGGTGTTCCGCTACAAGCCCGAATACACCATGTCCCTGCTCTCGGGCTGCCTGCTGCTCGGTCCCTTCCTGGCCATGGGCCTGTACGAGGTGAGCCGCCGGCGCGAGTTGGGTCTGGCGCCCGACCTCGCGAGTTCGCTCACCTGCTGGGACCGGCGCATCGGCAGCATGGGTCTGCTGGTGCTTGTGCTTGTGGTGCTGGAACTGCTCTGGGGCCGGGCCTCGTT
>CAUPRZ010000107.1:0-7099 GCA_963513855.1 uncultured Hylemonella sp. | reverse complement strand
TCTACACGCAGGCCACCGAAGGCGACGCCACCGGCTCGCGGCCCAGCTTCACCGACATGGTGGCCCGCGCCAAGTGGGATGCCTGGAACACACACAAGGGCAAGAGCAACGACCAGGCCATGCAGGACTACATCGAGCTCATCGACGCCCTGAGCTGATCACACCTGCTCAAGCACTGACGCCGCGCGCCCGCAGCGCGGCAATTTGCTCTTCCGTCAGCCCCACCTCGCGCAGCACGGCCTCGCTGTCCTGCCCGAGGGCTGGGGCTAGGCGCCACTGCCCACCCGGTGTGGCCGAGAGCTTGGGCACCACACCCGGCACCGTCAGCGCACTGCCATCCTCCATCGCCACCGTCTGCAGCATGCCGCGCGCCGCGTAATGCGGGTCCACCGCGATGTCGGCCACGCTGTAAATCTTGCCGGCCGGCACCTGCGCCGCATCCAGCGCGGCCAGCACCTCATTCACCGGCAACCTGGCCGCCCAGGCGCCAATCGCCTCGTCCAGCTCCGCCACCCGCGCCACACGGCCCGCGTTGTCAGCCAGAGCTGCATCCTTGCCCAGGTCCTCGCGACCAATGCATGTCATCAGGCGCTTGAAGATGCTGTCGCCATTACCCGCGATCAGGGCGTAGCCGCCGTCAGCACAGCGATAGGCGTTGGTGGGCGCGATGCCCGGCATGGCGCTGCCCGCCGGCCCGCGCACCGCACCAAAGGCGCTGTATTCGGGCAGCAGACTCTCCATGCAGTTGAACACCGCCTCGTACAGCGCCACGTCGATCACCTGGCCACGGCCTTTCGGCGCATCCTTGCTGACCGTGGCATGCCGGTGCTGCAGCGCGAGCAGGATGCCGATCACGCCGTGCAGCGAAGCCAGCGTGTCACCGATGGACACCCCCACCCGCACCGGCACCCGCCCGGGCTCGGCAGTGAGGTGGCGCAGCCCCCCCATGGCCTCGGCCACCACACCAAAACCCGGCCGGTCGCGGTAAGGACCGGTCTGGCCGTAGCCGCTGATGCGCAGCATCACGAGACCGGGGTTCAGCGCCTGCAAGGCCTCGGGCCCCAGGCCCCAGCCCTCCATGGCACCGGGACGGAAATTTTCGATCAGCACGTCGGCCTCGGCCGCGAGCCGGCGCACGATGTCCTGCGCCTCCGGCTGTTTCAGGTCCAGCACCAGCGAACGCTTGTTGCGCGACTGCACCTGCCACCAGACCGAGGTGCCATCCTTCAACATGCGCCACTTACGCAGCGGGTCGCCCGCGCCCGGCGGCTCGATCTTGATCACGTCGGCGCCGAAGTCGGCCAAGGTCTTGGCCGCGAAGGGCCCGGCGATCAGCTGGCCCAGCTCCACCACCTTGAGGCCCACGAGCGGGCCGCGGGGCTTCTTGTCTTGAGTCTCCATGACCCCCATGCTACCCTCGGTCCATGCTCTACAAGTTCAAGTCCCGCGCCGCCCCCGACCTCATCATGCTCGAGCCCAACGGCCGGCGCGTGCTGCAGCTCATCGGCAAACCCGTGGACGAGCAACAGGGCATCCTGCTGGCGGCCGACATCCCGGCCGCCATGGCCGCGCTCGAAGCCGCCATCACCCAGGAAGAAACTGCACGCCGCGCCGCCGAAGCCGAGGCAGCCGCCAAGGGCGAAGAGCTGCCCGAGCCAGAGGGCGTATCTCTGCGCCAGCGCGCCACCCCCTTCATCGAGATGCTGCGCCGCTGCGAAAAAGCGGACAAAGAGATCGTCTGGGGAGTGTGAGGCTTCCCTTGCGCGAAACGCCGTGAAACCGGCTTTGCCGGGCCACTGGCGTTGCCCCCCTTTTATGGGGGGTGGCGTAGCGAACGTAGGGAGCGAAGCCGGGGGGTTAATCCACCTTCGCCCCTGAAGCTTTCACAACGGCCGCCCACTTCTTGTGTTCAGCATCAATAAAACGCGTGAACTCCTCGGGCGTGTTGCCACTGGGGATGGCCCCCAGCCCACGCAGGCGCTCCTGCATGGCGGGTGTCGCCAGGGACTTGGCCGTCTCCTGCTGGATGCGGTTCACGATGTCGGCCGGGGTGCCGGCCGGTGCCAGCAGGCCGAACCAGCTGCTGGCCTCAAAGCCCTTGAGCTGGCCAGCCTCCTCCACCGTCGGTACGTCCGATAGCGAATCCGAACGCCGGCCACTGGTCACGGCAAAGGCCCGCAGCTTGCCCGACTTGATGTGCGGCATGGCCGAGGGCAGGTTGTCGAACATCACGTCCATATTGCCCCCCACCATGTCCAGCAGGGCCGGCCCCGAGCCGCGGTAGGGAATGTGGGTCATGAAAGTCCCCGTCATGGACTTGAACAGCTCGCCCGCCAGGTGGATGGAGGTGCCGTTGCCGCTGGACGCCATGTTGAGCTTGCCCGGGTTGGCCTTGGCGTATTTGATGAAGTCCAGCACCGAATTGATGTTCAACGCCTTGGCCTTGTCGGCATTCATGACCATCACATTGGGCACACCGGCCACCAGGGTGATGGGCGCGAAATCCTTCTGCGGCTCGTAGCCCAGCTTGGCGTACAGCGCCCGGTTGATGCCATGCGTGCCCACCGTGCCCATGAACAGCGTGTAGCCGTCGTTGGGCGACTTGGCCACCTGCTCGGCCCCCACATTGCCGCCGGCCCCGGCCTTGTTCTCCACGATGAAGGGCTGACCAAAGGCCTTGGTCAGCTCGGGCGCAATGGCACGGGCCAGGATGTCGGTGGTGCCACCGGGGGCAAAGGGCACGACGATCTTGACGGGTTTGTTAGGCCAGGCCTGGGCCCAGCTTGACGAGGCACATGTCAGCAGGACAGCGCCTGCAACAGCGATGAGGTGGCGGCGGTTCACGGCGGCAAGGAAGCGCATGGTGTCTGTCTCCTGTTTCTGGTGGCTACCAGTCTAGGGAGGGGACGGTGGCTTGTGACCTAGGGTTTGTCACCAGACAGAGGGCTGTTTGTCGCTTTGGCTACCGCCTTTGGGCTGTGTTTTTGCTTGCGTGGCCATGCCGGGTCTCGCCCCGGCCTACCTCGAAAGCAAACACCCAACGCAGAAAAAGAAAAAGCCACCCGAAGGTGGCCTTTCATCAGCAGCGCAGAACGCTGAAAAAAATCAGTCCGCGTAAACGCCTGCCGCCTTCAGAACAGGGCTCCACTTCGCAATCTCGTCCGCCACAAACTTCTTGTGTTCGGCCGAATCCATGCGCTTGTCGGTCACGACCACGGCGCCCAGGCCTTCCTGCTTCTTGATGAAGTCGGCGTCCTTCAGCGCGGCCTTGAGGGCCGTGTTGAGCTTGGCCACCACGTCGGCGGGCGTGCCCTTGGGGGCGTACAGGCCGTGCCAGATGGTCACTTCAAAACCCTTCAGGCCGGATTCCTGCAGCGTGGGCAGGTCCTTGAGCGCGGGGGTGGTCAGACGCTTGCCCGTGGTCACGGCAAAAGCCTTGACCTTCTTGCCCTCGATCTGGCTGCTGGTATTGGTGGTCTGGTCACACAGCAGGTCGATCTGGCCACCCAGCAGGTCGGTCATGGCCGGGGCGGTGCCCTTGTAGGGCACGGTGGTCATGTCGACCTTTAGCGCGTTCTGGAACATCAGGCCGCACAGGTGCGAGGCCGCGCCGATGCCGGCGTTGCCCAGGTTGACCTTGGCCTTGTTCTCGTTGATCCAGGTGGCCAGTTCCTTGTAGTTGTTGGCCGGCAGACCGGGCTTGCCGATCAGCGTCATGGGCACGTCGTTGACCATGCCCAGGTATTCGAAGTCGCTCTCGACCTTGAAGGGCAGGTTGCGCACCAGGGTGGGCATGGTGGCCATGCCGATGTGGTGCAGCAGCAGGGTGTGGCCGTCCGGTGCGGCCTTGGCCACCTTGTTGGCGCCGATGGAGCCACCGGCACCGGCCGCGTTGTCCACCACGACGGTCGCGCCACCCAGGGGCTTGCGCAGGGCTTCGGCCAGGTCACGTGCGACGCGGTCGGTCGGGCCGCCGGCCGTGAAGGGCACGACGATGGTGATGGGCTTGGTGCCCGGGAAAGACTGGGCCTGGGCCGCAAAGGCAGCCACAGCGGCAGCAAGAATAAGCAGACGTTTCATGGTGCTTCCTCCAAAAAGTGCGCTTGAGTCTAATGCCGCCATTTCGGACTGCCAGCCCGGAAACTACTTAGATTCGGGCCCGTTACGCAGGCTTCTGGCGGCTCACTTGTAACTGCGCGTGTCCTGAATGACCACACCGTCGTTGGGCAGGGTGCCCGGCAGCACCAGTTCCACCTCGCCGCGCAGCTTGGTCACGTCGCGGATGCTGTCAGCTATGCGTAAGGCCAGCTCACCCGGACCGCTGCACTCGGTCTCCACCTGCAGGGTCATGCGGTCATTGGCCATCTCGCCGGCCACCACCAGGCGCGCGCGCTGCGCCTCGGGATGGCGACGCAGGATCTCGGCCACCTGGCCCGGCTGCACAAACATGCCACGCACCTTGGTCGTCTGGTCGGCCCGGCCCAGCCAGCCGCGGATGCGGGTGTTGCTGCGCCCCGTGGGGCAGGGCCCAGGTAAAACGGCCGAGAGGTCACCGGTGCCAAAGCGGATCAGGGGGTAGTCGGGGTTGAGCACCGTCACCACCACTTCGCCCACCTCCCCCTCGGGCACGGGCTCGCCCGTACCCGGGCGCACGATCTCCAGCAGCACCCCCTCGTCCAGCACCAGCCCCTCGCGCGCTTGGGTCTCGTAGGCGATCAGGCCCACGTCGGCCGTGGCGTAACACTGGTAGGCCGTGATGCCGCGCCCGGCCAGCCAGTCGCGCAGGCTGGGTGGAAAAGCCTCGCCGCTGACCAGGCCCTTGGTGATGGACAACTGCTGGCCCGCCTCGGCCGCCTTCTCGACCAGAATCTTCAGAAAACTCGGTGTGCCCGCATAGGCCACGGGCTGCAGATCGGCCATGGCGGCCAGCTGCTGCTCGGTATTGCCCGTGCCACCGGGGAAGACCGTACAACCCAGGGCCTGGGCCCCGGCTTCCATGAGCCAGGCGCCGGGCGTCAGGTGGTAGCTGAAGCAGTTGTGCACCAGGTCCCCGGCCTCGAAGCCGGCCGCGGCAAAGGCCCGCGCGCTGCGCCAGTAGTCAGCCGCGTGACCCTCGGGGTCGTAGATGGGCCCGGGGGACTGGTCGACCCGCCGCGCCCCGCGGTTACGCACGCGGCCGCGCCCGCCTCTGGCCGCAAACCCGCCACAGGGGTCGCGCCCGGGCGCCGCCGCACGCGCCGCCTGCTGGCGCTCCAGCAACTCGTACTGGCGTGTCACCGGCAACCGGGCCAGCGCGGCCCGGCTGTTCACAGCCGCCGCATCCACGCCTTTCAGTATCTGCGCGTAAGCAGGCGCCGCGCGCTGCGCCTGCGCCACCTGGCCCGACAGGGCTTGCAAAAGCGCCGCCTCAAGCTGGGCCGGGGCGTGCGTTTCGAGCGCGTCGTAGTGTTTCATGTTTGACTTCCCTGTTCCGCAAACCCACCACGCCTGCGAGGATCTGATCGGGGAACGCCGTGGAACCGGCTTCGCCGGGCCGCTGGCGTTGCCCCCTTGAGGGGGGAGGCGGCCTTTGGGCCGCCACGGGGGTGCATCCTGTTCATGCCAACCAACGCTTGCGGCGTTTGTAGCTCTTGACGTCGCGGAAGCTCTTGCGCTCGCCACCACCCATGCCGAGGTAGAACTCCTTCACGTCCTCGTTGCTGGCCAGGTCACTGGCCGCGCCGTCCATCACGATACGGCCCGACTCCATGATGTAGCCATAGTCCGCGTACTTGAGTGCCATGTTCGTGTTCTGCTCGGCCAGCAGAAAGGTCACGCGCTCCTTCTGGTTCAGGTCCTTGACGATCTCGAACACCTCTTCCACGATCTGCGGCGCCAGACCCATAGAGGGCTCGTCCAGCAGCACCATGCTGGGGTGGGCCATGAGCGCGCGGCCGATGGCGCACATCTGCTGCTCACCGCCCGAGGTGTAGGCCGCCTGCGAACCGCGGCGCGTCTTGAGGCGTGGGAAATAGGTGTAGACCTTTTCCAGCCCGGCAGCCACTTCGGCCTTGCTCTTGCGCGTGTAGGCCCCGGTCAGCAGGTTCTCTTCAATCGTCAGATGGGCAAAACAGTGCCGCCCTTCCATCACCTGTACCACACCCCGCTTGACGAGGTCGGAGGGCGTCAGGTTCTCGATGCGCTCGCCGCGCAGCTCGATGGTCCCCTTGGTCACCTCACCGCGCTCGCCCTTGAGCAGGTTGGAGATGGCCCGCAGCGTCGTGGTCTTGCCCGCGCCATTGCCCCCCAGCAGCGCCACGATGCCTCCCTCGGGCACCTGCAGCGACACGCCCTTGAGCACCAGGATCACGTGGTTGTAGATGACCTCGATGCCGTTGACGTTGATGACGATGTTTTTCGTTTCCATAGGTTGGCCTTTTCACCAATCGAAAGACCCGCGCAGCGGACCTTTCGATTGGCGGCCCCGGATGGGGCCGCTTCAGTCTCAAGACTGGCAGTCAGCAGGGGTGCGCGCGGTGAGCTTCTTCTCCGCCGCGTACTTGGCCGCCGTGCTCTTCACCAGCGGCTTGATGATCTGCTCGTCCGCCTGCAGCCAGTCGGAAGTGAACTTCCAGGCCTTGCCGTCCCAGGTGTGGATACGGGCCCAGGAAGCGCCCATGTGGTCCACGCAGGAAGTGCTGATCGGGCGCATCACGCCGGCAAAACCCAGCGCATCGAGCTTGGCCTGCGTGAGGTTCAGGTTCTCCAGGCCCCAGCGCACCTGCTCACCGGTCATGACCTTGCCCTTGCCGAAGCGCTCCTGCGCCGCGCGGATGCCTTCGATGCCCAGCATCGCGCTCATGGCGCCACGCATGTACAGCACCTGGCCCACTTCTTCCTTCGGCCCCGTGCCCTGGCCCTTGCCGTGCACCATGGCCATCACGTCCTTGACCAGCTTGGACTGCGGCTCGGCGCCGTGCTGCATGGTCACGGCGTTGTAGCCCTTGGCGCCCTCGGCCACGTCCTTCACGTCCGGCTCGGCACCGGCCCACCACACGCCGTACATCTTCTCGCGCGGGTAACCTGTGGCCTGGGCTTCCTTGATGGCCGTGCTGTTCAT
>CAUPRZ010000106.1:0-7128 GCA_963513855.1 uncultured Hylemonella sp. | reverse complement strand
GCTGGGCAAGCTGACCGCAGGCATGCCAGGCGTGCCCGGCGGCATGAAGTTCCCTTTCTGATTTCGTGTCCAACGCTCATACCCTAGTTGCGCTGATCCAGGCCCTGCGCCGGCTGCCGGGCGTGGGCGTGAAGTCGGCTTCGCGCATGGCCTTCCATCTGCTGCAGCATGACCGCGAGGGCGCTCAGGTGTTGTCGCGGGCCCTGCAGGAGGCCGCGACCAGTGTGCGCCATTGCGAGCGCTGCCACACCTTCAGCGAGGCCGAGGTCTGCGCCACCTGCCAGGACCCGGCGCGCGACGCCAGCAAGCTCTGCGTGATCGAGACCCCAGCCGACCAGATGGCGCTGGAGCGCACCGGCGCCTACAAAGGCCTGTATTACGTGCTCATGGGCAAGCTCAGCCCGCTGGACGGCATCGGTCCGCACGACATCGGCATCAAGACCCTGCTGGAGCGTGCCAGCGACGGCACGGTGCGTGAGGTCATCCTGGCGACCAACTTCACCGCCGAGGGCGAGGCCACGGCGCACGTGATCGGTGAGGCGCTCAAGGTGCGCGGTGTGGTCTTCACGCGTCTGGCCCGCGGTGTCCCGATTGGCAGCGAGCTGGAATACGTGGACCTGGGCACCATCGCGCATGCGCTGGTGGACCGGCGCTGAAGGATAATCCGGCGCAGTTTTTGCAAGTCACCGACACCTCTTTTTTTCTTCTTCCTCCATCATGACTTTTGCCCGCTTCACCCTGGCCTACTGGTGTGTCCTGATTGCTGTGCTGCTGCCCATCCTCTGTACCGGCATTGCCAAATTCGGCATGATGGGCAAGCCACGCAAGGAAGGGGGCTTCGACAACCACGACCCGCGGGGTTGGTTGGCCCGGCAGACCGACTGGCGTGCCCGTGCCAACGCCGCGCAGCAGAACAGCTTTGAAGTGCTGCCCTTTTTCATCGGCGCGGTCATCATTGCCCACCAGCTCGGTGCCCATCAGGCGCGGCTGGACGTGCTGGCTTTCCTGTTTGTCTTCCTGCGCCTGTTCTACATCATGGCCTATGTGTCGGACATGGCTGCAGTGCGTTCCGTGGTCTGGGCCCTGGCCTTTCTGGTCAACATCGCCATCTTTTTCCTCGGCTACCACTGAGCCGGCGCTCTAAGTCATTCCCCTTAGGGGGAAACCCGGTCGGGATGTTTCCCGATGCGGGCCTGCCCCCTGCTTGATAGCATGGACATGCCTATAAAAGCAGCAAAACGGGGGAGAAAACACCATGTCCAGACTCATCATCAACCGACGCGATTTCACGACCGGTGCCGTGCTGGCGGCCGCCACGCTGGCGGCGCCAGCCCTGCACGCCCAGAACAAGCTGGAAAAGAGCAAGGTGGCCATCGCCGTGGGCGGCAAGGCTTCCTTCTACTACCTGCCTTTGACCATTGCCGAGCAGCTGGGTTACTTCAAGGCCGAGGGCCTGGAGGTGGAGATCAGCGACTTTGCTGGCGGCGCCCGCGCGCTGCAGGCGGTGGTGGGCGGTTCGGCCGACGTGGTCAGCGGTGCCTACGAGCACACCATCAACCTGCAGAACAAGGGCCAGATGTTCCAGGCCTTTGTGTTGCAGGGGCGCGCGCCGCAGATCGCGCTGGGCGTCTCGGCCAAGACCATGGCCCACTACAAGACCGTGGCCGACCTCAAGGGCAAGAAGATCGGTGTCACGGCCCCGGGCTCATCCACGAACATGATGGCCAATCTGGTGCTCTCGCGCGCCGGCATCAAGGCGGCGGATGTGAGCTTCATCGGCGTGGGCACCTCGGCCGGCGCGCTCTCCGCGCTGCGCTCGGGCCAGATCGACGCCATCTGCAACATCGACCCGGTCATGACCATGCTGGAGCAGAAGGGCGATGTGCGCATCGTCTTCGACACCCGCACGCTCAAGGGCACACGCGAGGTCTTTGGCGGGGCCATGCCGGCTGGTTGCCTGTACGCACCAACGGAGTTCGTGCAGAAGAACCCGCTCACGACCCAGGCCCTGACCAACGCCATGGTGCACGCGCTCAAGTGGCTGCAGACCGCCGGGCCCAGCGACATCATCAAGACCGTGCCCGAGTCCTACCTGCTCGGCGATCGCGGCCTTTACCTGGCCTCCTTCGAGAAGGTGCGTGAAGCCCTGGCGTTGGATGGCCTTTTCCCTGAGGATGGCGGCAAGACGGCGCTGCGGGCCCTGGCCAGCTTTGACAACACGCTCAAGGCCGACAAGATCGACCTGACCAAGACCTGGACCAACCAGTTCGCGGCCCGGGCCAAGGCCCGTTTCAAGGCCTGAGCACACACGGCCGTGTCTGCCGTGTCCCAGGCCTACGCCCTCGAGCTGCTGGGCATCACCTGCGCTTTTGCCGCGCCCGGCGGCGGGCCGTCCTACACGGCCGTGGCCGATACCACGCTGCGTGTGGCAGCGGGTGAATTCGTCTCGGTGGTCGGTCCCACGGGCTGCGGCAAATCCACCCTGTTGAATGTCGGCGCGGGCCTGCTGGCGCCCAGTGCGGGCGAGGTGCGGGTCTTCGGCGAGCTGCTGCAGGGCCTGAACCGGCGCGCGGGTTATATGTTCCAGGCCGATGCCCTGCTGCCCTGGCGCAGCGCGCTAGACAATGTGCTGCTGGGCCTGCAGTACCGGGGTGTGCCGGACGCCGAGGCGCGTGCCCAGGCACAAGACTGGCTGGCGCGGGTGGGCCTGGCAGGTTTTGGTGACCGTTACCCACACCAGCTCTCAGGCGGCATGCGCAAGCGCACAGCCCTGGCCCAGACCCTGGCGTTGGACCCGGACATCATCCTCATGGACGAGCCCTTCAGCGCGCTGGACGTGCAGACCCGTCAGCTGATGGAAGACGAGGTGCTGGAGCTGTGGAGTGCGAAGAAAAAAGCCGTGCTTTTCATCACACACGATCTGGACGAGGCCATCGCCATGAGTGACCGCGTCGTGGTGCTCTCGGCTGGCCCGGCCACGCACCCGATGGGCGAGTTCAGCATCGACCTGCCGCGTCCGCGTAACGTGGCCGAGGTGCGGGCCACACCGCGTTTCATCGAACTGCACCAGCAGATCTGGGATGTGCTGCGCGAAGAAGTGCTCAAGGGCTACCAGCAGCAGTTGAGGAAGGCGGCATGAGCGCCGCACGGCCGCCCGAAGGCGCTCGCACCGCAGCCTGCAAGGCGGAGGTGTCCCGATGAGCTTCTGGCAGGCCCTCAAACCCCGGACCGGCAATCTGCATTGGTGGCAACTGGGTGTGCTGCTGGTTTTCCTGGGCCTGTGGCAGCTGGCTTCGCAGGATGCCAAGCTGGCATTTTTCCTGGGCAATCCGATCCAGGTGGCCGGCCGCATCTGGTCCTGGTTTTTGCCTTGGGCGGTGGCGCCCAATGTCCTGTTTCCCGACGGCCTGAGCGGCAACGCCGACATCTACCGACATCTGGGCACGACGCTGCTGGAAACCTTTCTGGCTTTTGGCATCGGCACTGTGCTGGGGCTGGTGTGCGGGCTCTGGCTGGCCCTCTCACCCCTGGCCAGTGCCATCCTCGACCCTTACATCAAGGCCGCCAACGCCATGCCGCGTGTGATCCTGGCGCCCATCTTTGCCATGTGGTTTGGCTTGGGGATCTGGAGCAAGGTGGCGCTGGCCGTGACCCTGGTGTTTTTTATCGTCTTTTTCAACGTCTACCAGGGGGTGCGCGAGGTCAGCCCCGTGGTGCTGGCCAACGCCCGCATGCTGGGGGCCAACCAGCGCCAGCTGCTGCGCACCGTCTACCTGCCCAGCGCCACGGCCTGGGTCTTCTCCAGCCTGCACACCTCGGTGGGCCTGGCGTTTGTGGGGGCAGTGGTGGGCGAGTACCTGGGTTCGGCCCGTGGTGTGGGCTATCTGATCCTGCAGGCCGAGGGGACCTTTGACGTCAACACGGTGTTTGCCGGCATCGTGGTGCTGACCGCCTTTGCGCTGCTGCTTGACGGCCTGGTGGGCCGCATCGAGCGGCGCCTCATGAAGTGGCAGCCGCGCGCGGGCGAAACGGAAAAACTCTAGCGCTGCCGGGCTCAGCGACCGGCCACGCGTGTGGCCGGGGCGGCCGCGGCCTTGGGGCGCACGGGCGTGCCCTGGTTGGAGCGCACGGGCACCCAGCGGTGGATCACGATGTTCTGGCCCGGCTTGAAGCTGGCGCCGGTGCCCACGTTGTTCCACTCGGCCACCTTGGCAGCCGGCAGGCCGTAACGGCGTGCCACGGTGCTGACACTGTCTTTTTTGCCCGCCTTGAGCACGATGCGACGCAACTCGGTTTCGGGCACGAGCGTGAGCTGGCCGTTGTCGGCAATGCGCTCGGTCACGTCACGTTCCTGGCTGGCCGGGCGGGGTACCAGCAGGGTGGAGCCGGCGCGGATGATCATGTGGCTGGGGATGTTGTTGGCGTAGCGCAGATCGGCTTCGCTGATCTTCAGGCGCTTGGCAGCGTCTGCCGTTTTCATGGTCGCCGGGGCGACCCAGACCGTCCAGCTGGAGAGGCGGTCGCCGGCATAGGCGTCGAGGTTGCGCTGGAAGATTTCGGCGTTGTCCCAGGGCAGCAGGATCTGCGGTGTGCCCGCGGCCAGGATGACCGGGCGGTGCAGCGAGGGGTTGAGAGCCTTGAAGTCGGTCAGCGCTACCTCGGCTAGCTTGGCGGCCAGGGCCACGTCGATGTCGCGTGTGATGGTGACCGACTCGAAGTAGGGGTGGTTCTCGATGACCGGCAGCCTGACCTTGAATTGGGAGGGGTCGGCCACGATGTTTTTCATGGCCTGCAGCTTGGGGATGTAGTAGCGGGTCTCCATGGGCATGTTCAGGTCCAGGTAGCCCGTGCCCTTTTTCAGTCGCTTGTTCTTGGCGATGGCACGGCCCACGCTGCCTTCGCCCCAGTTGTAGGAGGCCAGGGCCAGGTGCCAGTCGCCGAACATGCCATGGAGGCGCTCCAGGTAGTCCAGCGCGGCGCGGGTGGAGGCCAGCACGTCACGCCGGTCGTCGCGGAAGGCGTTCTGCTTGAGCTGGTAGAGCTTGCCGGTGCTGGGAATGAACTGCCACATGCCGGCGGCACGTGCGTGTGAATAGGCCTGGGGGTTGTAGGCGCTTTCGATGAAGGGCAGCAGGGCCAGTTCGGTGGGCAGGCCGCGGCGTTCGATCTCTTCGACGATGTGGAAGAGGTACATGCGCGAACGCTCGGCCATGTTCTCCAGGTCCTGGGGCCGGGCCGCATACCACTGCTCGCGGCCCGGCACCAGATTGCTCTCCAGGTCGGGCATGGCAAAACCCTTGCGGATGCGTTCCCACAGATCGTCGGGGACCGTTTGCTGCGCCACACTGCGCGGAGCGGTGTCCTGCTGGGCGATCGGTGCCAGGGTGCCGCTCGGATAGACCGGTTCGTGGCGGGACGGTGCGGGAGGAGGTGGGACGTCGCGGTGGGCGACAGGGGCAGGGTCTTGGGGCGGTGTGGGGCGGGCGCTGGTGTCGGGCGGGACGCTGGCGCAGCCGGCAAGCAGGAGGGCGAAGGTGGCCAGGCTGGCAGAGGAGAGCAGTTTCATCGGAAGTCGTTTTTCCAGAGTCGCAGGGCGGCAAAGATGCCGGCCTCGTCATGGGCCTGGGCTCGGGGCTGTACGGCCTGCACGATGGCAGGCTCACGTGAGCGCAGGAAGGGGTTGATGTCGCGCTCGACCGCCAGGGTCGAGGGCAGGGTGGGGTGCTGTTGTGCGCGCAGTGCCTCGCATTGCTGCGTGTAGCGCTGCAGGGCAAGGTTGCCGGGCTCGACGGCCCGTGCAAAACGCAGATTGCTCAGGGTGTACTCATGGGCGCAGCACACGCGGGTACTGCCGGGCAGGGCCGCCAGTTTGTCCAGCGAGGCCAGCATCTGCGCCGGTGTGCCCTCGAAAAGACGGCCGCAGCCGCCGGAGAAAAGCGTGTCGCCGCAGAAGAGCAGGGGTGTGCCATCCACGTTCGGGCAGTACCAGGCGATGTGGCCGGCCGTGTGGCCCGGTACGTCCAGCACCTCGAAACGCAGATCCAGCAGGGCTAGCGTGTCACCTTCGCTGTAGCGCTGCAGGGGCTCGGGCATGGCTTCACCGGCCGGTCCGTGGACCATGGCGCCCGTGGCCTCACGCAGCTCGGCGACGCCGCCGACGTGGTCGGCATGGTGGTGGGTGACTAGAATCGCCTGGAGTTGCAGGTCGAGTTCCTGCAGCGCCTGCAGCACCGGTTGCGCATCACCGGGGTCGACGACGAGAGCCTGGTGGCCGTCATGCAGCATCCAGATGTAGTTGTCGTCGAAGGCGGGCAATGGAAGCAGGGTCATGAATGACGGAATTATAGGTTTGCAGGACTGGTTCGAGAGCCCCGCAGGGGCTTATCTGTTGGCGTGGGAGCAACAGCAGTTCGATCTGGCAGTGGCCGACATCTTCGGTTACCACGCCCTGCAGCTGGGCCTGCCCGCGCTCGATGCGCTGGCCGCCAACCGCATGCCACACCGCTGGCTGGCGATGCCGCACGGGGTGGAGGTGCCGCATGCGGCGCTGCAAGCCGACGCAGCGGCCTTGCCCTTCCCCGAAGCCAGCCTGGACCTGGTGGTGCTGCCGCATGTGCTGGACAGTCATACCGATCCGCATGCCGTCTTGCGCGAGGTGGTGCGTGTGCTGGTGCCGGGCGGGCGGGTGGTGATCAGCGGCTTCAATCCCGTGAGCCTGTGGGGGCTGCGGCAGGGACGCGAGCAGCTGTGCCGGCGCTTCAACATCGGCACGGCCCTGCTGCCGCAGGCGCTGGACTTCATCGGCTCGCGCCGTCTGCGCGACTGGCTGCGTCTGCTGGACTTCGAGATCGAGACCGGGGGTTATGGTTGCTACCGCCCCCTGATGGGCAGTGAGAAGTGGTTGCACCGCTGGCGCTGGATGGACCGGGCCGGCGCGCGCTGGTGGCCTTTTTTCGGTGCGGCCTACTGTCTGGTGGCGGTCAAGCGGGTGCGCGGCGTGCACCTGCTGGGGCCAGCGTGGAAGAAGGCGGGTAACAAGGCCGCGGCCACGGTGCCCCTGGCACGGCGCAACAAGGACAATGGGGTGTCCATGAACCAGGAATTACACGAGTGAACACGGTCGAGATC
>CAUPRZ010000105.1:0-7155 GCA_963513855.1 uncultured Hylemonella sp. | reverse complement strand
TTCTTGGCCGGGCAACCCATATTGATGTCGATGATCTGCGCGCCGCGCTCGATGTTGTAGACCGCAGCCTCGGCCATCATGAGCGCATCGGTACCCGCAATCTGCACGGCGATGGGGCCGGCTTCGCCCTCGTGGTTGGCGCGGCGTGAGGTCTTGAGGCTGTTCCACAGGTCCTTGCGCGAGGTCACCATCTCACTCACCGCATAACCCGCCCCCAGCGCCTTGCACAAGCGACGGAAGGGCCGATCCGTCACGCCGGCCATGGGGGCCACGAACAGAGGATTCGGCAGTTCAAACGACCCGATGCGCATGAAGGCGGAGATGTGGTGGCAGCAAGAAAAAATGCCGCAGCCTGGAACAGGCCACAGCCGGGCCGCGTATTCTAGCTGCACAAAATTTCAGCAATTGAAATCAGCCCCCTCGACTCAGGGTAGGTCCCTATACTGCGTTGACTATGGAGAACTGGATCGCCCAAGTGTTGGCGCTATTGGCCCTGCCCGAATATGGCCTGAGCACCCTGTTCCTGATCGCTTTTGTCTCCGCCACGCTGCTGCCCATGGGCTCGGAGCCCGCACTCTTCGGCCTGCTCCAGCTCAACCCCGAACTCTTCTGGCCCGCGATTTTCGTCGCCACGGCGGGCAACACCCTGGGTGGCGCCGTGAGCTGGGCCATGGGCTGGGGTTCGCACCGGCTGGTAGACAAATACAGGCACTCGGACACCCATCTGCGTGCGCTCGACTGGCTGCAGCGCATCGGCCCCCGGGCCTGCCTGCTGAGCTGGCTGCCCCTCATCGGCGACCCCCTGTGCGCCGTGGCCGGCTGGCTGCGCCTGCCCTTCTGGCCCTGCCTGCTCTACATGGCCATCGGCAAGTTCGCGCGTTACCTCACGATGACGGCCGTGCTGCTCTGGTTCTTCCCGGGAGGCTTCAGCTTCTGAGCCGGCGCCACAGCGGCGGTAGCACCAGCAGCAGCACCGACACGGCCATCAGGCTGCCCGACAGGGGCCGCGTGAAAAAGGTGAACCAGTCGCCCTGGCTGATGGTCAGGGCCTGGCGCATGGACTGCTCGGCCATGGGGGCGAGGATCATGCCCACGATCAACGGCGCTGCGGGAAAGTCGAAACGCCGCATGAGAAAGCCGATCAGGCCGAAAACAAACAACATGCCGACGTTAAAGACCGAATTGCCTGCACCATAAACACCTGCCGTCGAGATGACGATGATGCCGGCGTACAACCAGGGCGGCGGGATCTTCAGCAGCTTGACCCACAGGCCCACCAGGGGCAGATTGAGCACCAGCAGGATGATGTTGCCGATGTAGAGGCTGGCAATCAGCGTCCACACCAGAGCCCCCTGCTGGGTGAAGAGCTGCGGCCCGGTCTGGATGCCATAACCCTCGAAGGCCGAGAGCATGATGGCCGCCGTGGCCGAGGTCGGGATGCCCAGCGTGAGCAGGGGCATGAGCACACCGGCCGCGGCCGCGTTGTTGGCGGCTTCAGGGCCCGCCACGCCTTCGATGGCGCCGTGGCCGAACTCCTCCGGGTGCTTGGAGAGTTTTTTCTCGGTGTAGTAGGACAGCATGGTGGGCAACTCGGCACCGCCCGCGGGCATGGCTCCAATAGGGAAACCGAAGAGCGCACCGCGGATCCAGGCCTTCCAGGAACGCGCCCAGTCCTGCGGGCTCAGCCACAGGCTGCCCGACATCTTCATCACCTCGCCACTGCGCGACTCGCGCCCCTGCCAGGCCAGGTAAAGCGCCTCGCCCACGGCAAACAGGCCCACGGCCACCACCGTCACTTCCAGCCCATCGAGCAGCTCGGCGCGGCCGAAGGTGAAACGCGGTTGACCGGTCTGCAGGTCGATGCCCACCAGGCCACAGAGCAGGCCAGCAAACAAGCTCAGCAGGCCACGCAGCACCGAGCTGCCCAGCACGGCCGACACCGCCACCAGCGACAGCACCATGAGGCTGAAGTACTCCGCCGGCCCGAAGGCCAGCGCCGCTTCCACCACCCAGGGCGCGAAGAAGGTCAACGCCAGCGTGCCGATGGTGCCGGCCACAAAACTGCCGATAGCCGCCGTGGCCAGGGCCTGACCCGCGCGGCCACGCCGCGCCATCTTGTTGCCTTCCAGCGCTGTGACCACCGCCCCCGATTCACCGGGCGTATTAAGCAGGATGGAGGTGGTGGAGCCACCATAGGCCGCACCGTAGTAGATGCCCGCGAACATCACAAACATGCTGGTCGCCGGCACCTGGTAGGTCAGCGGCAGCAAGAGGGCGATGGTCAGCGCCGGGCTGATGCCGGGCAAGACGCCCACCAAGGTGCCCAGCAGACAGCCGGCAAAACCCCAGAGCAGGGTCATGGGTTGCAGGGCGTTGGCAAAACCGCCCAGCAGGGCCTCAAATCCATGCATGGAGTGCTCCAGAAATCAGAAAGGCCAGTTCAAGGCCGGGCCCAGGCCGACACCCAGCAGTCGGGCAAAGACAAACCCGAAGACGCCAGCAATCGCGCCGCAGACCAGCACGGAACGCCAGCCCAACGGCGCATCAAAGGCACGTGCCACCCCCATGCCGCACAAGGTACCGGGGATGAGGAAACCCAGGGGCTGCACCAGCCCCATAAAGGCCACGCCGCCTCCGAGCAGAAAGAGTAGACGCCGCCCGCTGCCGGGCAGGGGCGCCTGCTCGTCCTCCAGGCTCTGGTCCACCTGCCGGCCGCGCCAGGCGCTCCAGGCGTAGATCAGGGCCAGCAGGCCCAGGCCGGCAACGATCACGCCCGGCGCCAGCACCGGCCCGACCGCCATCTGCATCAGGGACTGGGGGATGACTGTCACCTGCCAGGCAGCCACCGCGGCGATGGCGACCAGCAGGCCGGCCAGGACCAGTGGTGTCATGCCAACCCCAGTTCCTTCATCACCTCTTCGGTGTCACGGATGTTGGCTTCGATCTCGCGTTCGAAAGGCAGGTCTGACATGAACACATCGGTCCACTTGCGCGTCTCCAGCTCCTTGCGCCAGGCCTCGGAGGCGTTCACCTTGCTCATGAACTCCACCAACTGAGCCTTTTGTGCCGCGTTGATGCCGGGGGGCGCAAACACACCACGCCAGTTGGCCGCCGTCACGCGCACGCCCAGTTCGGTCAGCGTAGGCACATCCACGCCCGGAATGCGCTTGTTGCCCGACACCGCCAGCGGAATCAGACGCCCCGCCTTGATCTGCTCTTCGAACTCCGAATAACCCGAGATGCCGGCCACCACCTGCGCGCCCAGCAGGGCGGCATTGGCCTGGCCGCCGCCGGAGAAGGCCACATAGGCTGCCTCGCGCGGGTTGCGCCCCAGCGCGCGGATGATGAGCCCCAGCAGCACATGGTCCGTGCCGCCCGCGCTGCCACCGGCCACCGAGACCGCCTTGGGGTTGGCCTTGATCGCGGCTTCCAGTTCTTTCCAGGTCTTGACCTTGCCATTGGCCGGCACCGCCACCACACCGGCCTCTTCGGTCAGACGGGCGATTGGCGTGACGTTGCGCATGGTCACCGGGCTCTTGTTGGCGATCGCCGCGCCCACCATGACCGAGCCGCCAACCAGCAGGCTGTTGCCCTGGCCCTTGCGCTGGTTCACATAACGCGGCAGGCCCACCATGCCACCGGCACCGGCGACGTTCTCGAAAGGCATATTGCCCACCAGGCCCGCAGCCTTGGCGGCGCGTTCGATGGCACGCGCCGTGCCGTCCCAGCCACCGCCCGGCGCGGCCGGCACGAACATATTGAGGGTCTCGAACAGGGGCTTGCCCTGGGCCCAGGCCGGCAGCGCCAGGGCTGCACCGGCAACGGCGCTCAGGCGCATGAATTCACGCTTGTTCATTTCCATGGTCATCTCCTGTGTAAGAATGAAATCGCAGGCAGCAAGGCCTGACCCAGGCATTCTGGTCCTCGCTTCGGCGCCAGGCTTTCAAACAGCTGTCAAAGCACTTCAGTGAATACCCTAGGTTCCCACATCCTGCTGGTCGAAGACACGCCGGACCTGGCCCTCTGGCTAGGGACGGCCCTGCGCCAGACCGGTTTGACCGTGAGCTTTGCACGCGACGGGCACGAAGCCCTGGCGCAGTTGGCGGCTGGTCACGGCTTTGACGCCGTGCTGCTGGACCTGCAGTTGCCCGGACCGGACGGCCTCACCGTGCTGCAGACCCTGCGCGAACGCGGCGACCCGGTGCCCGTGCTGGTGCTCACCGCACGTGCCAGCGTGCCCGATCGTGTGCTGGGTCTGAACCTCGGCGCCGACGACTACCTGCCCAAACCCTTTGACCTGAGTGAACTGGAGGCGCGGCTGCAAGCCCTGCTACGTCGCCCCGGTCGCACCCGCAACACCCGCCTGCGCCTGGGCCCGCTGGAGATGGACCGCGCTTCGAGCCAGGTCAGTGTGCACGACCAGCCCCTGGCCCTGACCCCGCGTGAAGCCGCCGCACTGCGTGTGCTGCTGGAAAAGGCGCGCCAGACCGTGGGTAAGGACGAGTTGCACCACACCGTCTTCGGCGACGAGGCCGTGGAGCGTGAGGCCGTGGAAGTGCTGATTCACCGCCTGCGCAAAAAGCTCGAGGCCTGTGCAACGCCCCCGGGCCAGACCAGGGTACCCGGCGTACACACCATCCGCGGCCTGGGCTACACCCTCATGCCCGCAGCGGACAGCGGACAGCGGACACTGAGATGAGCCGCACCCCAGCCTCCCTGCGCACCCGCCTTCTGGGCTGGATCCTGGCCCCGCTGACGCTTCTCATCGCCCTCAACGCCTGGGTGGCCTATGGCAACGCCATCGAAGCCAGCAACGAAGCCTACGACCGGGCCCTCTACCTGGCCAGCCGGGCCCTGGCCGAAGAACTGGTCTGGCGCCAGGGCGCCCTGCAGGTCAATGTGCTGCGCGCCGCCGGCTACCTGCTGGAGAACCACACGGGGTCGCGCCTCTACTACCGCGTGGGCAACGACGCCGGCCGGCATCTGGCCGGTGACCCGACCCTGCCCACGCCGCAGCCTGAACCGCCCACCCGCGTCAGCTACCACGCCCTGGTGCAGTTCGAGGACGGCCAGCTCCGCGGCCAGCCCGTGCGCCTGGCCCACCTGACCCATGTGATCGAAGACGAGCAGGACCGCCCGCACATCCTCAAGATCAGCGTCGCGGAAACCCTGGAGACACGGCAGCAGATGGTGCGCCAGCTGCTGCGCGAAACCCTGCTGAGCCAGGGCCTGCTGCTGTTGGCCGCAGCCCTGCTCGTGATCCTGGGTGTGCAGCACGGCATCCGGCCGCTGGAACAGGTGCGCCAGCGCCTGGCCGGCCGCGGTGACGATGATCTTTCACCCATAGACGCACCGGATCTGCCGCGTGAACTGCGCCCTCTGGTGGGCACGCTCAACAGCTATCTGACGCGACTGGGCCGCCTGATCGACATCCGCAAACGTTTCCTGGACAACGCCGCCCACCAGCTGCGCACGCCGCTGGCCGTGCTCAAGACCCAGCTGGCCCTGGCCGACCGCGAGCCTGCGGCCCTGGCGGCCGCGCGCCGCACGACGGACGAGGCCGTGCGCCTGACCGAGCAGCTGCTGGCCATGACCCGCGCCGAACACGCCGGTGCCCTGCCTGCAGTTTCAAGCGCATCGTCGGTGGAATTGGTCGCGCTGGCGCGGCAGGTGATCCAGGAATACCTGCCGCGTGCCCTGCAACGCGGTGACGACCTGGGTTTCGAAACGGAACTGCAAAGCTGTGAGGTGCCCGGCTCGGCGGCCCTGCTGCACGATGCACTGGGCAATCTGATCGACAACGCCCTGCACCACACCCCAGCCGGCACACGGGTCACCGTGCGGGTGGGCTCACGCTGGGTGGAGGTGGAAGACAGTGGCCCCGGCATCTCCCCAGAGCATCAGGCCCATGTCTTCGAGCGTTTTTACCGGGCTGCGCCGGCCTCGCTGCGCGGCAGCGGCCTGGGCCTGGCCATCGTGCGCGAGATCGCCGAACAATCTGGCGCCACTGTGACGCTGCGCAGCGGCCCGGCCGCGGGCACGGTCTTCCGGATCGCCTGGAAAGAAGATTGAGCCCGCGGGGCTCAGGAACTGAACAGGAAGTTCATCACGTCGCCATCCTTGACGACGTACTCCTTGCCTTCGGCGCGCATCTTGCCGGCATCCTTGGCGCCCTGCTCACCCTTACAGCTGATGTAGTCATCAAAGGCGATGGTCTGGGCGCGGATGTAGCCCTTCTCGAAATCGGTGTGGATCACACCTGCAGCCTGCGGCCCCGTGTCCCCCACATGGATGGTCCAGGCGCGCACTTCCTTGACGCCGGCCGTGAAGTAGGTCTGCAGGCCCAGCAGCGTGTAGGCCGCGCGGATCAGGCGGTTCAGGCCCGGCTCGTCCTGGCCCAGTTCCTTGAGGAAGTCCAGGCGGTCGGCATCGTCCATCTCGGACAGCTCGGCCTCGATCTTGGCGCAGATGGCCACCACCGGCGCGTTCTGCGTCGCGGCGTATTCCTTGAGGCGGTCCAGGTAAGAATTGTTCTCGAAGCCGTCTTCGCTCACGTTGCCGACAAACATGGCCGGCTTGGCCGTGATGAAAAAGAACTGTTTGAGCAGGGGCAGTTCTTCCTTGCTGAAGTCCACCGTGCGCACCGGCTTGCCCTGGTCCAGCGCCGCCTGGCACTTCTCCAGGATGGCCACCAGCTTGATCGATTCCTTGTCACCCGAGCGTGCCGTCTTGGTCACGCGGTGCAGGGCCTTCTCGACCGCGCCCAGGTCGGCCAGGCACAGCTCGGTCTGGATCACTTCGATGTCGGCGATCGGGTCCACCTTGCCGGCCACGTGGATCACGTTGTCGTCGGCAAAACAGCGCACCACGTTGACGATGGCGTCGGTCTCGCGGATGTGGGCCAGGAATTTGTTGCCCAGGCCTTCACCGGTGCTGGCACCGGCCACGAGACCCGCGATGTCCACGAACTCCACGATGGCCGGCACGATGCGCTCGGGCTCGACGATCGCGGCCAGCTGCTGCAGGCGCGGATCCGGCACCTCGACCACACCGACGTTGGGCTCGATGGTGCAGAAAGGATAGTTTTCGGCCGCGATACCCGCCTTGGTCAGGGCGTTGAACAGGGTGGATTTGCCGACGTTGGGCAGGCCGACG
>CAUPRZ010000104.1:0-7188 GCA_963513855.1 uncultured Hylemonella sp. | reverse complement strand
GCGGCCTGCTCCAGGCGCTGGGCAAAATCGCGCAGCAACTGGTCGCCGTGGCTGAAACCCAGCGCATCGTTGATCTCGCCCAGGCGTTCGATATTGGCCTGCAGCATGGCGAAGTGCGCGCCGCCGCGCAGGCCTTCCTCGACTGCTGCGCTCAGCTGCTCGGTGAACTGGGTCTCGTTGGCCAGGCCGGTCAGTGGGTCATGGTGCGTGAGGTGGTGGATGGCCTGCCGGGTCTGCTGCTGCTCGGCGCGGTCGCGCAGGGTGCTCATGCCGAAGGCCAGGTCATCGGCCAGGGCACTGAGCAGGTTGATTTCGTCGGTGTCGAAGGCCTCGGCCTCGTTCTGGCAGATGGCCAGGGCGCCGATCACGGCATCACCCACGTGCAGCGGGCAGGCCAGGCCCGAGGCCGGGCCCGAAAGCTGGGCCTGCCAGGCGGCGTAATTGGGGTCGGCGTGCATGTCTCGTACCAGCACCGCCTGGCCACTGCGGATGGCTGTGCCGACGGCGCCGCGCCCGTGCTGGGCCCAGCTGGTCTTGAGCAGGCGCAGTGCGGCCATGCCGCCGGGGTAGCCGTATTCGGCGGCCGGCCAGAGCGACTGACCCGCGTCGTCGGAGCGGAACCAGACCACGGCCACGCTGTAGCCGCCGGCGTTGACGATGGTGCGGCACATGGTGTCGAGCAGCTCCGGCTCGTCATGCGCGCGCAGCATGGTGCGGTTGCCCGCGCTCAGTGTGCGCAGCGCACGGCTCACGTGTTCGAGATCGCGGACGCGCTGCTCGAGTTCGCTGTTCAGGGTTTCGATCTGACCCTCGTGCCGCTTGCGTTCGGTGATGTCGGTGCCCAGCGCGTAGCAGCCGATGAGTTGCCCGTCCTCGTCGCGGCGCGGCACGTAGTTGCTCTGCTGCCAGGTCCCGGGTGCGGGCTGCCAGTCAAAACTCTGCGGCTCACCCTGCAGGGCCAGGCTCAGCGGGGCCTGGGCCAAGGCGTAGCGCTCCTCGCCCACGACCTCGCGCACCGTGCGGCCGGTGATGTCCATGCCCTGCGGGGCGAAACGCTCACGGTACAGGCGGTTGGCGTAGACGTAGCGCTGCTCCATGTCGAGGTAGGCGATCAGGGCCGGCACGCCGCTGATGACACCCTGCAGCTGGGCCTGGCTTTCGCGCAGCTGGGCTGAACGCTCCAGCACATTCTGTTCGAGCTGTTCGTTCTGCCGGTGGATTAGGCGCTGCGCTTCACGCTCCGCGCCGACGTCGCGAAAGACGAGCACGACACCGGTGACCCGGCCCTGGGCGTCGTGGATCGGGGCTGCACTGTCGGCGATCGGGTACTCCTGCCCGTCGCGTGAGATCAGGGTGGTGTGCAGGTCCAGTCCCTGGACTTCGCCGGTGGCGAGCACACGTGCCACCGGAATCTCGGCCGGTGCGCGGGTCTTTTCATGGATGATGCGGAAAACCTCGTCGATGGCATGGCCCAGAGCCCGGGCCTGGGTCCAACCGGTAAGGCGTTCGGCCCCGGGGTTCATGCGTGTGATGCGGCCCGCGCGGTCGGTCACGAGCACGGCGTCGCCGATGGAGTGCAGGGTGATGGCGAGGTTTTCCTTGCTTTCGGCCAGGGCCTGGCGACCGGCTTCGGTGGCCCGCAGCTGGCGGCGCAGCAACAGATAGGTGGCGATCAGCAGGGCCGACAGCAGGACCGCAACGCCCGCGCCGGCACTGAGCAGCGCGTGGCGGGCCTGTTCGTAATCGGTGTTGCGCGCGTCGAGCAGGTGCAACTCGTTGTCCTCCATCTCGCGCAGCAGCCGGTAGGTACGCTGGCGCGTCTCCAGCAGCGGCACTGTGCTGGCATAGCGGGTGGCCGCCTGGGCGCCCTCGGTGCTGCGCAGTTCCACGACCCGCTGCGAGATGGCCAGGCGTTGGTCGAGCACGGAGCGCAGCTGCTGCCAACGCGTCTGCTGGGGGGGATTGTCGGCCGTGAGTTCGCGTAGGCGTTCCAGCCGGGCCTCGCGCTGGATGATGGTTTCGCCGCGCTCGACCAGATGTTCGGGGTTGCCACTGAGGCGATAGCTCTGGGTGCTGAATTCGATCTGCAGCGTGTCGCTGCGGATGCGGTTCAGGCTGTCGAGGATGGCGTGCGTGTGCGAGACCCAGCGCGCGGCATCCGCCGCATTGTGTGCCACTTTCCAGGTGGCCGCCGTCAAGCCCGCGACCACGAGCATGGCAACGGCGAAGGCAGCCAGAATCTTGGACTCAAAGTTCGAGTGCGTTTTCACTCGCTTTCTACCCCCTGTGCCCGTTTTTTGGGCATCGAGGCGATTCTGCACCAAAGCCGGCAATTTGTGTTGCGGGCCTGGACCTTGCGAGGAGCGGGGCGTAGTCCTATCCCGCGATGCGGTGGGCCATGCTGTATCCGGGAAACGTGTGCTGAATCAGGCGCTCGTTCAGGCCGGCAGATCGGCGCAGCTGCGGTCGCGCCCGGCCTGCTTGGCGCGGTAGAGGGCCTGGTCGGCGCGGCGCAGCAGGGAGGCGCTGCTTTCACCATCCTGCCACTGGGCCAGGCCCGCGCTGGCCGTGATGTACCAGCCCAGGCCGGGGATGTCCAGCGCATGCAGGGTGGCACGCATCTGCTCGACCAGCAGCAGGCCGTCGGGCAGGGTGGTCTCGGCCAGCACCAGCACAAACTCCTCGCCACCGAAGCGTGCCACCAGGTCACTCTGCCGCAGGCGGCTGCGCAGGGCGGCCGCCACGTGGACGAGCACGGTGTCACCGACATCGTGTCCGCGCTGGTCGTTGATGTCTTTGAAGCGGTCGAGGTCCAGGAAGACCAGGGTCAGGCAACGCTGGTGGCGCTGCGCGCGAAGGATCTCTTCCTCCAGCCGTTGCATGAGCAGGCGTCGGTTGCCGACCCCGGTCAGCGGGTCGGTGAGCATCAGGTGTTCGAGTTCGCGTCGGGCCAGTTCTTCCTTTTTCATGGTGCGCAGCAGGATGGAGCCCAGTACCAGGGAGAAAGCTGAAATCACCAGGGCGACCAGCACCACCCAGGCCGTGTTCTTGCGCCATTCGTCCAGCAGGTCTTCGACGGCGGCGGAGACGGCCACCACCAGGGGGTAGTCCTGCACGCGCATATAGGTGACCACTCGGGAGAGGCCATCGACCGGGCTGACCCCGGACAGGTAGTTGCCCCTGGGATGGGTGCCCATGTGCTGGGTCCACATGGGGCTCTGTGCAGCGGAGCTGCCGATGATTCTGGTGTCCATCGGGCTGCGGAAGAGGAACAGTCCATCGGTGCGGAGCATGGCGATGGTCCCCTGGGGCTTGATGCGCTCGGCCTCGAAGGAGCCCGCGATGCGGTCGAGCTCGATGGCCGCGAAGATGACGGCCACATTGCCACCGGCTTGGGTGACCGGCATGGAGATGGGGATGCCCAGCTTGCCCGTGACCCGGCTGACCACGGGCTGGGCGACGTAAAGGCCGCGGGTCTTTGGATCGAACTGGGCCTTGAAGTAGTCGCGATCCGAGACATCCGTCTGTCGGGTCTGTCCGAGGTCGGGGATGTAACGCAGGGTGCCGTCGCGCGTGACCATGCGGATGTCGATCAGGCCGTCAGAGGCCTGACGCAACTCATCGATGAGGCGGATGAAGCCAGGGGCCGTGCCGGGGTCCTGGCTGGGATGCTCGGCCATCCAGCGGCGAGCGACGAGGAGTGAGGTGTCGGCCTGCTTGAAGAGCGAGCGGGTCTGTTCGTGCACCGCTGTGCTCAACTGGTCCAGCACCTGGGCATTGGCGTGGAGGATGCTGCTGCGCTCCCACCAGGACCAGAGGCCGACGAAGCTCCACAGACAGATCAGCATACCGCCGACCAGGCCATAAACGATGCGGCGATTGACGCCGAGCAAACGCTCGATCAGCCAGTCTTTCAGACGCTGCAAACCGGAACTCCTAACGACTCGCCATTGTTTTTCCGGGCACCTGTGGCGCTCTGCAGGAAGTCCCTGAACCTGTCCGGAACTCTAATGCATATCTCCGCCAGCGTCACGCCGCGTGGCAGCGCAGGCTTCAGCCGGCCGTGAGCTTGTGCACAAGATCGGCCGTGGTGTTGGCCTTGTACTTGCGCATCAGGCGGGCGCGGTAGATCTCCACCGTGCGGTAACTGATGGCCAGGGCCTTGCCGATCTCCTTGGAGGTCAGACCTTCAAGCAGATGGGCCGCCACCTCACGTTCGCGTGCGGTGAGTTCGGCCTTGACCGGGCGGCGCGAGCTCAGGTCCTCGAAGGTCCAGATACCGGCGCCGTGGGATTCGGCCGGGTCCAGCGCGCGACCGGTGACGTGGCACCAGAAGACCTCCCCCTTGAAACGGCCGTCGACCCGCTTCATGATGCGGTCATCCGCGTAGCTGCCCTGGCGGTTCATGATGGGGGTGATGCGCGCGCCGGTACGCTCGAACTCGTCGGCGCTCGGATACAGCACGAGGAAAGACTGACCGATCAGCGCCTCGCGTGTGGTGCCGAACATCTCGCAGACCTGACGGTTGCAGTCCTGGATGATGCGGTTGCGCGAAAGCACCATGCCGATGGGGGCCAGTTCGAAGGCGAGGCGGTAGTCGATGTCCATAAGGCAGGGATTTTAGGCATAACTACGTATCTTGATAAGTAGTATCGTTGCGTGTCTGCTGCTTTAAATATTTCTAAAAGGAGAACAGCGTGAACAAGGTGTACCCAAGTGCGGCTGCCGCCATCCAGGGCGTGGTCCGTGACGGCCAGCTGATCGCCGTGGGCGGTTTTGGCCTGTGCGGCATCCCCGAAGCCCTGATCGACGCTGTGCGCGTCAGCGGCATCAAGAACCTGACCGCCATTTCCAATAACGCCGGGGTCGATGATTTCGGCCTGGGCAAGCTGCTGCAGACGCGCCAGATCAAGAAGATGATTTCCAGCTACGTGGGCGAGAACAAGGAGTTCGAGCGCCAGTACCTGGCGGGCGAGCTGGAGCTGGAGTTCACGCCCCAGGGCACGCTGGCTGAAAAGCTGCGTGCCGGCGGCGCGGGCATTCCGGCCTTTTTCACCAAGACCGGTGTGGGCACCGTGGTGGCCGATGGCAAGGAATTGCGCGAATTCGACGGCGAGACCTATGTGATGGAGCGTGCCTTGTTGCCCGATGTGGCCCTGATCAAGGCCGACATCGCCGACCGTTCGGGCAATCTGCGCTTCAACCTCACGGCGCGCAACTTCAACCCGGCCGCCGCCATGGCCGGCAAGGTCTGCATCGTCGAGGTGGAGAAGATCGTCGAGCTCGGCGAACTGGCCCCCGACGACGTGCATCTGCCGGGCATCTACGTGCACCGCATCGTGCTCAATGCGACCCCTGAAAAGCGCATCGAGAAAAAAACCCTCACCGAAAAAGCTGGAGCCTGACCATGCCCTGGACCCAAGACCAAATGGCCGCGCGTGCGGCCCAGGAACTGCAGGACGGTTTCTACGTGAACCTGGGCATCGGCATGCCCACGCTGGTGGCCAATTTCGTTCCTGCCGACATGGAAGTGTGGCTGCAGAGCGAGAACGGCATGCTGGGCATCGGCCCCTTCCCGACCGAGGACGAGGTGGATCCCGACCTCATCAACGCCGGCAAGCAGACTGTGACCACCATCAAGGGCACGAGCATCTTCGGCAGCCATGACAGCTTTGCCATGATCCGCGGCGGCAAGATCAACCTGTCCATCCTGGGCGCCATGCAGGTCAGCGCCAAGGGCGACCTGGCCAACTGGATGATTCCCGGCAAGATGGTCAAGGGCATGGGCGGCGCCATGGACCTGGTGGCCGGCGTGCCGCGCTGCATCGTGCTGATGGAGCACATCGCAAAAAAGAAGGACGGCACGGAAGATTTCAAGATCATTCCGGAATGCACGCTGCCCCTGACCGGCAAGGCCGTGATCGACCGCATCATCACCGACCTGGGCGTGATGGACATCACCCCGCAAGGTCTCAAGCTCGTGGAAATGGCCCCGGGCGTGACGCGTGAATTCATCCAGTCCAAGACGGGTGTGCCGCTGGTCTGAGATGGGTGTGACCCCGCAAAAGGCCCCTGTATGGGGCCTTTTGTCTGATGGTTTACCCTCTGAAATGCCGAAATGGGCCGTGATCGGGACCTTCCTGCCTGTTTCTCCTCTTGATGTGTTGCTATCATGGGGCAACTCTCCGTCACGCCTGATCTGATCCATGCGTTTGCGTCACAGCTTCTGGGCCCTGCTGGGCCAGCCAGAAACCGAAGCCCCCGAGGCCGTGGTGGAGCGCGTGCGCCTGGCCATGCGCCGCGCTGTCGAAGAGCACCTGGGCCTGGATGCCAAGGCCAAGGTCCTGCAGCGCCAGCTGGTGTCTGCGCGGGACCTCGAGAGCCTCTGGTACATGCGCCCCGAGATCATGAACGCCATTGCCGGGAAGTGCGGCGAAAGCAGGGCGCGTCATTGCCTTCTGGATCTGACGGCCCTGTTCAAGGGGCACCATCCCGGAGCGACGGCTTCGCGCTTCTAGGCGCGTTTTCCTCGGGTCGGGTCGCATGATTGATTCCCAACTTGTGGGGTCTGCCCTGCTCGGGCGCCTGAATTTCCGGCTACCGCAAGTCCCCACCGAAGCACCCCTGTCCCCGGGCCGCCACGCGCTGACCTTCCCCGAAGGACGCGAGGCTGTGCTGGTTGTGCCCGAGAACCTGGACCTAGATCAAGCTGTGCCCCTGCTCGTGCTGTTTCACGGCGCAGGTGGCGAAGCCAACAAGGTGCTGCCCCACTTCGTGCGTTGGGCACGCACCCGGCGTTTCCTGCTGCTGGCACCGCAGTCCATGTTCCCGACCTGGGACATCGTGATCGGTGGACATGGGCCGGACCTGGAGCGGCTGGACGCTGCCTTGTCTCAGGTGGCGACGCACTTCCGACTGGATCCGGCGCATCTGGCTTTTGCCGGTTTTTCCGATGGCGGGAGTTATGCACTGTCGGTTGGCTTGAGCAATGGCGACGTGGCCAGCCATGTGATCGCGCTCTCAGCGGGCTTCATGAACACCTTCACGCGCCAGGGTTCACCCAAGGTGTTCATCGCGCATGGGCGTTTGGATACGCAGCTGCCTTTCGAGACCAGTGCGCGGACGCATGCGCTGAAGTTGCTGGAGGAGGGGGTGGATCTCACGTTGCTGCCGTTTGATGGGGAGCAT
>CAUPRZ010000103.1:0-7193 GCA_963513855.1 uncultured Hylemonella sp. | reverse complement strand
TGGTGATGGGTTTGCTGGGCCAGGTGTTCTGGGCCAGGGCCGGCGCGGTGGCCAGCACAGCGCCCAGGGCGAGGGTGAGGGTCTTGAATGTCATGGGATCTCCTGAAGGGGAACGGCCCGCCGGGGCGGGCCGATGCAGTCTTGCAGTATAGAAACGCGACAGGCCGTCGTGCCGCTGGTTTTTACTTAGGAGCTATCGGAAAAACTGATAGCCCTATGGCGTGGGGCGATCACCGGTCCCAGGCTAGCTGACGTTGGCTGTCGAAGTGGCGCGGTTTGCCGGTGACTGGGTCGGTGAAGATCAGACCACGTGCCAGCAACTGCAGGGGGCGGCTCCAGTCTTCCTGTGCGTGGCCGGGCCCGTGCACAACCTCGGGATAAAAGAGGTCGCCCACGATAGGACGGCCTAGGGCGTTCATGTGCACACGCAGCTGGTGGGTGCGGCCGCTCTTGGGGCGCAGGCGGTACAGGCCCAGGGCGCCGCGCGCCTCGACCAGCTCCAGCGCCGTTTCACTGTTGGGTTCGCCCGGCACTTCGCGCTGGCGAAAGAACTGCGCGTCTTCCTCGATGCGGCTGCGGTGTACCGCAGGCAGGGGTAACTCGGGGCGCAGCGGGGCAATGGCCTCATAGACCTTGTCGACTTGCTGATCGCGGAACAGGCGCTGATAGGCGTCGCGGTCCTGTGGGCGGATGCTGAAGACGACCAGGCCCGCAGTCTCGCGGTCGATGCGGTGGATGGGTGTGAGCGTCTCGATGCCGGTGCGGCGCTTGAGGCGCACCAGCAGGGTCTGCTGCACATAGCGGCCCGTGGGTGTGACGGGCAGGAAGTGCGGCTTGTCGGCCACGAGCAGATGCGCGTCCTGGTGGACGATGTGTTCCTCGAAAGGAATGAGCGGCTCGGCTTCGAGTTCGCGGTAGTAGTAGACGCGGGTGCCGGGGGCGAAGCGTGCTCCGGACGGGAGAGGGTGGCCTGCTTCATCAAGCACTCTGCCCTCGTCCATGCGCAGGGCCCACTGCATGAGGCTTACGGCCGGCAGTCGTTCGGCGAGGAAATCAAGCAGCCGTGGCCAGGGACCGTGGGGCAGGGCCACACAACTCGCACTGACACCATCCACCATAGGCGGTTTGTGGTGGTGCGGTGGGCGGCTCATGGCCGGACAAATCTCAGGTGCGGATGAACACGAGGTCCCAGACCCCGTGGCCCAGGCGCAGGCCGCGTTTCTCGAACTTGGTGAGCGGCCGGTACTCGGGTTTGGGTGCGTAACCTTCGGCCGTGTTCTTCAGCAGCGGCTCGGCGCCCAGCACTTCCAGCATCTGCTGGGCATAGGGCTCCCAGTCGGTGGCGCAGTGCAGGTAGCCGCCGGGCTTGAGGCGTGCGGCCAGCTTGGCCACCAGCGGGGTCTGCAGCAGACGGCGCTTGTGGTGTTTGGTCTTGTGCCAGGGGTCGGGAAAAAAGATGTGCACGCCGTCCAGGCTTTGCTCGGGCAGCATGTGGTCCAGCACCTCCACCGCGTCGTGCTGCAGGATGCGGATGTTCGTGAGCTCGCGTTCGCCGATGTGCTTGAGCAGGGCGCCCACACCGGGTTCGTGCACCTCGCAGCCGATGAAGTTTTTCTCGCGCATGAGGTCGGCGATGTGGGCCGTGGCGTCGCCCATGCCGAAACCGATCTCGAGGATCAGCGGGCGCGCGGCAGCTTCGGCGCCGAAGATGGCGACACGGTCCAGCGGCGCAGCGCTGTAGGGCAGGACATAACGCGGGCCATACAGCTCGAAGGCCTTGGCTTGGCCGCTGGTGGTGCGGCCGGCGCGTTTGACGAAGCTCTTGATGGTCTTGGGGAAGTCGACGCCGGGCGGTGGCAGGCGGCGCCGGTCTTTGGGGGCGGCGGGCGCGTCAGGTGCCGCGTCGGGTTCGGTGGGGCGGGAAGTGTCGTTCACCCCGGGATTTTACTGGCCGGCCCCCAGTGTGCCGCCCACTGCTGCGTGGCCGTCGCCAGCCAGTCGCCCACGGTGGTGGCCTGGACCTGCAGGCCCAGCAGGGCGCCGGCGGCATTCAGCGCTGCCAGTGGATCGCTGGTGTCCAGGGCCTGGGCGCTATTCTGCTTGCTGAGTTTCTCGCCGTTGGGGCCGAGCACCAGGGGGGTGTGCAGGTAACGCGGGCGGCGCAGGCCCAGCACACCCAGCAGCAGGATCTGGCGCGCGCTGTTGTCGGCCAGGTCCTCGCCGCGCACGATGTCGGTGATGCCCTGCACGCCGTCATCTACCACCACGGCCAGCTGGTAGGCGTAATACCCGTCGGCACGTTTGAGCACGAAGTCGCCGACCTCGGCCTCCAGATCCTGGGCCTGCGGGCCCAGGCGGCGGTCGTTCCAGAGCAGGGTGCCTGCGGGGACACGCTGGCGCCAGGCCCGGGCTTCCTGGCCCTGCAATCCCTGCCGGCAGGTGCCGGGGTAGACCAGTTCGCCATGGCGTGGTTTGTCGCGGCCCAGGCGTTGCAGCTCAGCTTCGATGTCCTTGCGGCTGCAGGCGCAGGGATAAGCCTGGTGGCGTTGCACCAGGGCCTCCAGCGCACGCTGGTAGATCCCGCTGCGATGCGACTGGTAGATCGGGTCTTCGTCGGGGTGCAGGCCGCAGTCGGCCAGCTGCTGCAGGATCAGGCGGTCGGCGTCGGGTACACAGCGCGGCACATCCACGTCTTCCATGCGCACCAGCCAGATGCCCCCGTGGGCCTGAGCATCCAGCCAGCTGGCCAGCGCGGCCACCAGAGAACCCGCGTGCAGCGGACCCGTGGGGGAAGGGGCGAAGCGGCCCCGGTAGGGCCTGTTCATCAGAGCGCGGCCAGCGCGAGCTCCAGCCCGGAGATGAAGGCATCTTCGACACGGTGCCCCAGACACCAGTCGCCGCAGACGCCGATGCGTGCATGGGCGTGCCAGAGATGGCTCTGGCCCAGCGGACGGACCGTCTGGGCATAGTGCCAGCGGTGCACGCTGGCGTAGCTGGGTTCGGCGCGGATGCCCGTGACCTCGGCAAAGGCCTTGAGCAGCTTGGCCTGCACACGTTCGGGCTCGTCGTCCAGATGCTCCTGCGACCAAGCCGGGCTGGCCTGCGCGGTCCAGCGTTCGATCGGGCCGCGTTGTGGCTTGCTCGACTCGCGGGCCACCCAGGCGATGCGGTGGTGCGTGCTGCGCGCGGCGTTCCACTGCGGCCCCAGCGAGTTCATGCCGGGCTGCATGGCCTGTGGGAAGGCGGCTAGCAGGGTCCAGCAGGGGGCGGTCTCGACCTCGCCGATGCGCTGGCTCAGGTTCTCGACCAGCTGCGAGACATGCAGCAATTCATGGGCCTGCGCAGCGGGTATGGCCAGCAGCACGGCATCAAAGCCCGAATAGACATGGCGTTCGCCGTCCACGCCTTCGCTGTGCAGCTGCCAGCGTTGTGCATTCAGCGCGTCGCGGGCGATCTTCACCACCCGCGTCTGCGTCCGCAGCGCGGCGCTCAGCGGCTCTGCCCAGCGCTTGACCAGCGCGTTCATGCCCGGCACGGCCACCCAGTGGGGTTCGCGCGCCGGCAGGGCCGCGGCCACCACACGGCCCAGGGGGTCGAGCACGCGCACGGCGTTGGCGCTCCAGGGTCGGCACAGGCCGGGCACGGTCTTGAGGGCCAGTTCGAACCGGGGGTCGCGTACGGTGAAGTACTGGGTGCCGTGGTCGAAGCTGCCGAATTCGGTCTCGCGTGTGGCCATGCGGCCGCCTGCGCCACGGCTCTTCTCGAACAGGGTGACCTGGTGGCCGGCCTGCACGAGGGTGCGGGCGCAGGCCACGCCGGCCATGCCGGCTCCAATGACTGCAAAGTGCTGGGAATCTTTCATCGGCTGGGTCTCCGTTTTTTAGGGCTGCTGTGTTGCCACTGTACCGGACCCAGCAGGGCGTCCCGTGTGGCCGGGCTTTCGAGCTGCTGCAACCACCACTGCAGGGCACGTCCGTTGTTGCGGTTGTTGCCGCTGCGCCAGGCGTAGCTGACACGCACCACACGCTGGGGGCGCTCGGTCTTTTTCACCACCAGATGACCGGCTTCGATGTGCGGGCGCGCCATGCACTCGGGCAGAAAACCGCCGCCCAGGCCGCGCAGCTGGGCGTCGAGCTTGGCCTGCATGGTGGCCACGGTGAAGACGTCCTGGCCGGCCAGCAGGCCGATGGTGACGCCACCGCCGCGCTGGACCGTGTCGGCCACGGCGACGGCGCGGTGCGCCAGCAGCTGTTCGTCGCTCAGGGGTTCGGGGGCCGCGGCCAGGGGGTGGTGGGGCGGCACGGCGTAGACGAATTCCATCGTGCCCATGGGTTTGTTGTGCACGCCGGCCAGGGTGCCGGAATCCAGCACCACGCCGATGGCCAGGTCGGCCTGGCCGGTGGTCAGGGCCTCCAGCGTGCCTGACAGCGTTTCTTCACGCAGCTTGAGGCGGGTGGGGGCGCCCAGGGCGAAGAAGCTTTCGCAGAGCTCCATGGCTGTGGTGCGGTGGATGATGCCGTCCAGCGCCACGGTGAACTGTGCTTCCCAGCCGGTGGCCACACGTTTGACGCGGTTGGCCACGGCGTCGATCTCGCTCAGCAGGCGCTGGCCCTCGCGCAGCAACTCGGCACCGGCGGCGGTGAGCCGGGCCTGGCGCGAGCTGCGGTCGTAGAGCAGCACATCGAGCGCATCCTCGATCTGGCGCACACGGTAGGTCAGGGCGCTGGGCACCAGGCCCAGGGCGCGGGCGGCGGCAGCGAAACTGCCGGCCTCTTCGATGGCCTGCAGCATGGCGAGGGCGTCGGGGGTCAGGACGTCGCGGGCGGTTTGCATGGTGAGTGTATTTTATTTCAAATTATTTGAATCATGCCATCAAAAGGCATGGATCACAGACAGGGCATAGAGGCCTAAAGTTCAATCCATCGCAAGCAAGGTGCTTGCACAACGAGGAAGGAGCCCACCATGCTGAACATTCGCAAATCCCAGGACCGCGGCTACGCCGACCACGGCTGGCTCAAGTCTTTCCACAGTTTTTCCTTCGCCGGCTACTACGACCCCGAGCACATGGGCTGGGGCAATCTGCGCGTGATCAACGAGGACCGCATCGCCCCGGGCACGGGCTTCGGCACGCACGGCCACCGCGACATGGAGATCATCAGCTATGTGCTGTCGGGCGAGCTGGCGCACAAGGACAATATGGGCAATGGCCGTGCCATCCCGCCGGGTGACGTGCAGCGCATGAGCGCGGGCCGCGGTGTGATGCACAGCGAGTACAACCATGCACCGCAGGACAGCACGCACTTCCTGCAGATCTGGATCCAGCCGAACGTGACGGGCATCCCGGCCAGCTACGAGCAGAAGAGTTTTGCCGAGGCCGAGAAGCGTGGTGCGCTGCGCCTGGTGGCCTCGCCCGACGGTGCCAAGGGTTCGGTGACCGTGCATGCCGATGCGCGGCTGTACTCCGGTCTGTTCGATGGCATTGAGGCGACGACGCTGGAGCTGGACCCGACGCGCAAGGCCTATGTGCACCTCGTGCGCGGTGAACTGGAAATCAATGGCCAGAAGCTCAACGGCGGTGACGCCGCGCTGCTGGACAAGGAAAACCGTATCGAGCTCAAGGCAGGGCGTGATGCGGAAGTGCTGGTGTTTGATCTCGCTGCCTGATGGTTTTTAAATTTTTGTCTGTCACTTTTAACAAGGAGTAATTCTCATGTTTTCCAACCTGCAAAACCCCCTGAACCTGGCCGGTCGTCTGCTGATCGCCGCGTTGTTCCTGCCCGCTGGCATTGCCAAGATCACCGGTTTTGCCGGGACGGTCGGCTACATCGGCTCGGTGGGCCTGCCCCTGCCTGCCGTGGGTGCTGCGCTGGCGGTTGCGGTCGAGGTGCTGGGTGCGTTGGCGCTGATCGCCGGTTTCCAGACCCGCATCGCCGCCATCGTGCTGGCCCTGTTCACGCTGGTGGCCAGCTTCTTCTTCCACGCCTACTGGAGCGTGCCGGACGCGCAGCAGGCCTTCATGCAGCAGCTGCTGTTCTTCAAGAACATCGCCGTGGTCGGTGGCCTCTTCATCCTGGCCGCCCAGGGTGCCGGTGCCTGGAGCCTGGACGCCAAGCGCAAGTAAGCTCATGCCCTGTCCCGGCGGATGGCCGGGGCAGGGCTTTTTTCTTTTTCCTGACACAGGAGTTTTCCCATGGCACGCGTCGCCGTTGTTTTTCACTCAGGCTACGGCCACACCCAGCGCCTGGCACAGGCCGTGGCCGAAGGCGCGAACGCCGAGCTGATCGCCATCGATGCGGAGGGTGATCTGCCCGCAGGCGGCTGGGAGACGCTGGCCGCGGCCGACGCCATCGTGCTGGGTTCGCCCACTTATATGGGTGGCGTGAGCTGGCAGTTCAAGAAGTTCGCCGATGCGACGAGCAAGCCCTGGTACACCCAGGCCTGGAAAGACAAGGTCTTTGCCGGTTTCACCAACAGCGCCAACGTCAGCGGCGACAAGGCCTCGACGCTGGCCTATCTGCACACCCTGGCCATGCAGCATGGCGGTATCTGGGTGGGCCTGGGGCTGGTTTATCACAACACCCGGGACTCGAAACGCAGCGACGTGAACCACATCGCCGCCAATGTCGGGCTGATGGGCCAGACGCCTTCCGATGCACCGGCCGACAAGATGGAAGCCAGCGATCTGGAGACCGCACGCCTCTTCGGTCAGCGTGTGGCCGGTATTGCGGCGCGTTTGCGCGGTTGAAGCTGTCTTACAGTGTGTCCCGAGGAGTGTTGTCCATGTCCAGTCCAGCGTTGACCCTCTCGGGCCACGAAAAAGACCTCGGCGGCGGTTTTATCGTGCGCCGCATTCTGCCGGCCGCCGCCAAGCGCGCCGTCGGCCCCTTCATCTTTTTCGACCACTTCGGTCCCGTGACGGAAACGCCGGGTCGTGAGCATGATGTGCGCCCGCACCCGCACATCGGCCTGGCCACCGTGACCTATCTCTTCGAGGGTGCGCAGATGCATCGCGACAGCGTGGGCTCGCTGCAGCGCATCGAACCCGGCGCCATCAACTGGATGACGGCGGGGCGCGGCATCGTGCACTCCGAGCGCAAACCGGATGACCTGCTCGACCAGAACTACGGCATTCACGGCCTGCAGCTCTGGGTTGCCCTGCCGCGCGAGCACGAGGAGGACGCCCCCAGTTTTGC
>CAUPRZ010000102.1:0-7194 GCA_963513855.1 uncultured Hylemonella sp. | reverse complement strand
TGGCGAGATGATGGCCGGCAATGTGCTGGGCAAGGGCTACACGGCCGGCGTGGGCATGTCCATCGGCACGGCCTTTGGCCGCATCGCCGGCACCGAGGCGGCGCGTGCCGCCTTGAGCAACAAGAATTCGGAGCAAGAACGTGCAGCAGCTTGAGACTTTGACCCGCGAGGCGCGAGCCCTGGCCAACGCCGAGGTGTTGCCCGGCAGCCCTGAAGCCGAGGTGGCGCGCCAGCTGCAGATCTGCAATGGCTGCCGTTACTGCGAGGGTTTTTGCGCCGTCTTCCCGGCCATGACCCGCCGGCTGGAATTCAACGGCGCCGATGTGCATTACCTGGCCAACCTCTGCCACAACTGCGGCGCCTGCCTGCATGCCTGCCAGTACGCGCCGCCGCATGAATTTGCCATCAACGTACCCCAGGCCATGGCCCAGGTGCGGCTGCAGACCTACACGGACTTCGCCTGGCCGCCCGCGCTGGGCAAGCTGTATCAGCGCAACGGCCTCACGCTTTCGCTGGCCTTGGCCGGTGCGCTGGCCTTTTTCATGATGCTCACGCTCTGGCGCAAGGACACGCTGTGGCGTGTCCCCGCCTCGGCGGACTTCTACGGCATCTTCCCGCACAACCTGCTGGTGAGCCTGTTCGCGCCGGTGTTCCTGTTCGCCGTGCTGGCCCTGGCCCTGGGCGTGCGCCGTTTCTGGCGCGAGGTGACACCGGGCCGCGACTACGAGGCCCCGGTCATCGCGGCCGTGCGCACCGGTGCCGCCGCGGAGGCGACCCACGATGTGCTGCGCCTCAAGTACCTGGACGGCGGCCACGGTGAGGGTTGCAACAACGAGGACGACGCCTGGACCCTGCTGCGCCGGCGTTTCCATCACGCCACCTTCTATGGTTTCCTGCTGTGTTTTGCCGCCACCAGCGTGGCCACGCTCTACCACTACCTCTTCGGCTGGGTCGCGCCTTACGACCTGCCTAGCCTGCCCAAGATCCTGGGGGCCGTGGGCGGGGTGAGTTTGTGTATCGGCACGGCTGGTCTGTACTGGTTGAATCTGCGCCGACACCCGCAGCACGGCGACGCCGCGCAAAAACCCATGGACCGCGGTTTTATCGCCCTGCTGTTTTTCACCTCGCTCACGGGCCTGGCCCTGTGGTGGGCGCGCGGCACGGCCGTCATGCCGGCTACGCTGGCCCTGCACCTGGGGTTTGTGATGGCCTTTTTCCTGACCCTGCCCTATGGCAAGTTCGCGCACGGCATCTTCCGCAGCGCGGCCCTGCTCAAGTGGGCGATCGAGAAGCGTCTGCCCAGCAAGCTGCAGGTGGGCGACGAGTAAACCGGTCGGGACGATCTGTGATGCCCGCCATGGCGAGGCATCGGCTTTTATTTGAATCAACTGGAGAGTATTGCCATGGTGCAAGAGACTAGCGGCCCCGCCGTTGAAACATGGGACGAGACCCTGGTCCGCGTCTTCAAGGCGAACGAGATCAAGCTCATCACCTATGTGCCGGACAAGGTGCTGGCGCCCTTGATCAAGCGCCTGCACGCCGACCCCTATTTCACGGTGATCTGCCCGGCGCGTGAGGAAGAAGCCGTGGGCATCGTGACCGGCGCCTATATGGGGGGCCTGCGCGGCATCGTGCTCATGCAGACCAGCGGTTTTGCCACCCTGCCCAATGCCCTGGCTTCGCTGACCGTGCCCTACCAGATTCCCCTGCTCATGCTGATCTCCGAGCGCGGCACCCTGGGTGATTTCCAGCTGGGCCAGGTCATCGTCTGCCGTACCATGCGGCCTATCCTGAACTCGCTCAATATCGAGAACTACGGGATCGAGCGCCAGGACGATGTGGAATTCATCGCCGACCGCATGATCAAGCAGGCCTACGCCACCCAGGCCAACGCCGCCATGATCCTGTCGCCGCTGCTGACGGCACGTGTTACGAAGAAGTGAGAAAGCCATGAACGCACAACTGCTCGAATCCGTGGGCCGCGACGCGGCCAAGGTGATGAACCGCTCTGACCTGACACGTCGTCTGGTCGCTAAGCTCAAGCACGAGGAAGCCGTGATCGGTGGCATCGGCCACACCCACTTCGACCTCTGGGCTGCTGGCCAGCGCCCGCAGAATTTCTACATGCTGGGCACCATGGGCCTGGCTGCGCCCATCGCTCTGGGCGTGGCCCTGTCCCAGCCGCAGCGCAAGGTCTACGCACTGGAAGGTGACGGCTCCCTGCTCATGCAGCTGGGCACCCTGGGCACCATCGCCACGGTGAAGCCCAAGAACCTGGTCGTCATCGTCTGGGACAACGGCTCCTACCAGATCACCGGCGGCCAGCCCACGATGACGGCGGCCGGCGTGGACCTGGTGGCGATCGGCAAAGGTTCGGGTCTGGTCCGCAGCGTCTGGGCCCGGGACGAGGCCCACTTCGAAGCCCTGGTTGAGGCCTCGCTCACGAGCGAGGGCCCGCTGTTCATCTGCGCACGTACCGACAACGCGCCGCCGGCCGGCGTGACCGAACGCGACGCGGCCAAGATCCGCAACCGTTTCATGGAAGGCCTCAAGGTCAACACCCGCGGTGACCAGCAGACCTACGCCGGAGCCGCATGATGAAAACGCCGGTGGGCCAGCTGCTGATTGGAGGTCTGTGGGTGGACGGCGCCAGCCGTCAGGCCCTGCGCGACAAATACGACGGCGCGGTCTACGGCGAGATGGCCGTGGCCTCCCCCGAGCAGGTGACGGCTGCCGTGGCCGGCGCCGTGGCCGGCCAGCAGCGTTCCACGCTCACGCCTTACCAGCGCTACAAGATCTTGCTGGCTGCGGCGCGCATCATCGAGTCGCGCATGGAGCCTTTGATCGAGCTGATGCGTCACGAGGCTGGGTTCACGCGTGCCGACGGTGACAACGAAGTGCGCCGTTGCGTGCAGACCTTCGAACTCTGCGCTGAGGAAGCCAAGCGCCTCAACGGCGAGATGGTGCCCATGCAGGCGGCCGACGGGGTGAAGAACCGCGTCGGCTTCACGATGCGCTCGCCACGTGGTGTGGTGTGCGCCATCACGCCTTTCAACTCGCCGTTGAATGTGGTGCTGCACAAGGTGGGCCCGGCCCTGGCTGGCGGCAATGCCGTGGTCATCAAGCCCTCGGAGTTCACGCCGCTGACGGCCGTGGAACTCTGCAAGATTCTGATCGAGGCCGGCCTGCCGGCCGATCTGCTGGCCCTGGTGCACGGCGACGGTGCCGCCGTGGGCGGCCAGCTGGTGGCCGATCCGCGCATTGCCTTCTACGCCTTCACGGGCAGCACGCGTGTGGGCCGCGAGATCCAGCGCGGCGCCGGCCTGCGTCGTACGCAGATGGAGCTGGGCAGCATTGCCAGCACCATCGTCTGCCATGACGCCGACATCGAGCTGGCCATCCCCAAGATCCTCAACGCGGGTTTTCGCAAGGCCGGTCAGGTCTGCACCTCGGTGCAACGCCTCTATGTGGATCGCCGTATCGCCGCCGACTTTGTGCCCAGGCTCGTGGCCGCGGCGCAGAAGATGAAGGCCGGTGACCCGGCCGATACGGCCACCATCATCGGCCCCATGATCAGCGAACACCACGCCCAGCGTGCCCAGAGTTGGGTGGACGAGGCCGTGGCGGGGGGCGCACGCCTGCTGACCGGTGGTCAGCGTGTGGGCAGCGTGATCCAGCCCACGGTGCTGACCGGTGTGAAACCCGAGATGAAAGTGGTCTGCGAGGAAATCTTCGCGCCCGTGATGTCGGTGATCGAGTTCGACGGCATAGACGATGCCGTGGCCCAGGCCAATGCCCAGCCCTTCGGTTTGTCGGTGGGCTTGTTCACGGCTGACCTGCACACGGCCTTCACAGCCGCCAAGGCCCTGCGTTTCGGCGGCATCCACGTCAACGAGGCGTCAAGCGCACGCATCGACGCCATGCCCTTCGGCGGCGTCAAGGACAGCGGCTTTGGCTGGGAAGGCCCGGCCTACGCCATCCGCGAAATGACCGAAGAACGGCTGATGACCATCAGCTACTGAGAGTGACTGAGCCACACATGATCGTCGACCAACTTGCCGAGTACGCGCAGCGCGAAGCGGCCCGCCCCCTGCCCGCCGAAGTCACGCACCACGCCAAGCGCGCGCTGATCGACTGGTTTGCCGCGCTGTTCCCGGGCATCGCTCTGGCGCCGGGCCCGCAGCTCATGCGCACCCATGCGGATGAGCTGGGCCACGGCAAGTCCAGCCTGCCGGGCCAGCGCACCACCGCTTTTGCGGCCACGGCAGCCTGGATCAACGGCAGCATCTCGCACGCGGCCGAGTTCGACGACATCTTCCGCGACGCGGTCTACCACCCGGGTTGCCCGACCATCGGGGCCGCACTGGCCGTGGCCGAGGAGCGGGGCGCCAGCGGCGCCCGCTTGCTCCAGGCCATCACCATCGGTTACGAGATCTCCACACGCATCGGCGTGGCCGTGCAGCCCTCGCACTACCGCTATTTCCACACCACGGGCACCATCGGTTGTTTCGGCGGTGCGGCTGCCACGGCGGCTTTGATGGATGGCAGCAACCCCGATGTGATGCGCCATGCCCTGGCCACCGCGGCGACCTTTGCCTCGGGCCTGCAGCAGGCCTTCCGATCAGATGCCATGACCAAGTGTCTGCACGCGGGCCACGCGGCCTGGGTGGGGGTGAACGCCGGCAAGGGTGCGGCCCACGGGGTGACCGGCGCGCTGGACATCCTTGAAGGCGCAGCCGGTTTTGGCGCCGCGCTGTCGGTCAACCCGAACTGGGCCGAGGCCACGCGGGACTTGGGCACACGCTACAACATCCAGTCCATCACGCAGAAGAACCACGGCTGCTGTGGCCACACCTTCGCGGCCATCGACGCCATGCTGGACATCCACCAGGGGCACGCCATCGATCCGACGCAGATCGCCTCCATTCGCATCGACACCTACCAGACCGCTCTGGACGTGACCGGCAACTTCGAGCCGCGCACCGCCTTTGAGGCCAAGTTCAGCCTGCCCTATGTGGTGGCCCATGCGCTGCTCTATGGTGCGGTGCGTCTCAACGCCTTCGAGCCGCCGCGTCTGGCCGATATGGCCATCCGTGATCTGATGGCCAAGACCCAACTCGTGGCCGACCCGCAGCTCAGCGCCGGTTTCCCGGCCCTGCGCGCCGCGCGCATCGTGATCACGCTAAGCGATGGTCGTGTGGTCGAGCAGTACGCGCCCTGCCGCAAGGGGGACCCGGAAGCGCCGCTGAGCGACCGGGACATCAGCGACAAGTTCACCGAGCTGGCCTCACCCGTCATCGGCACCGAGGCCGCGGCCAAGCTGCTGGCCCAGCTCTGGCAGATGGAACAGCTGCAGGTCGCAGACCTGCGCCTCACCAGCCTCTGAACTTCCATGGCCAGCCTCCTGATCTCCCGGCACATCGCTGTTGAACATCAGGCGGTACTGGCGGACATCCTGGCCCATGCCCCGCGCCCTTGCGAGGTGCTGCACTACGAGCCGGGCCTGCGCTACACGGCTGAACAGATCGCCGGCATCGAAGCTGCCTTCTACTCGCGCGACATCTGGGAGGGGGCACCGGCCAAACACCGCAGCCCCGAGGCCCAGGCCTTCTGGTCTGTGGTCGACGCGGCGCCGAATCTGCGCTGGCTGCAGCTGGTCTCTGCCGGCCTGGACCACCCGGCCTACCAGCCTTCGAAACAACGAGGCATCCGCATCAGCACTGCAGCGGGCACCAATGCCGAGCCGGTGGCCCTGAACGGATTGACCGGGCTGCTGATGCTTTCACGCGGTTTCCCGCACTGGCTGCGGGCGCAGCAGCAGAGGGTCTGGGCGCCGATCCGGGACAGTGATCTGCCCCGGGATCTGGCGGGCCAGACCGCGGTGATTGTGGGCGTGGGCCATATCGGTACCCGGGTCGCGCGTGGTCTGCAGGCCCTGGGCGTGCGCACCATCGGCCTGCGCCGTGATGTGAGGCCTGCGCCGCACTTCGATCAGGTGCTGGGCCTGGAGGCCATCGACAGCCTGCTGCCGAGCTGTGACTGGCTGGTGCTGGCCTGTCCCTTGACCGAGCAGACGCGTCATCTGGTGAATGCGCACCGCCTGGCCTTGCTGCCGCGGGGTGCGGGCCTGGTGAACATCGCGCGCGGTGAAATCGTCGACGAAGCCGCCTTGATCGAAGCACTCACCAGCGGGCATCTGCTGGGGGCCTATCTGGATGTGTTTGCCAAAGAGCCGCTGCCACCCGAATCGCCCTTGTGGACGCTGCCCAATGTGTTGATGACACCGCACAGTGCCTCGGCCTCCCTGGGCACACGCCAGCGCGGGGCCGAGCTCTTCCTGCGCAATCTGCGCGCTTACCTGCAGGGCGAGACGCTGGAAGGTGAAGTGACGGGCGGTTAGCCCTGCATGATCTGCACCGTCGGATCGGTGTAGACCAGGTCCAGCGGGTAGCGTTTGCCTGCCAGATGATCGTCCAGGCAGCGCAGCAGCAGGGGGCTGCGGTGCCGGTGGGCACTGGCGCGGATCTCCTCCACCGTCATCCAGAGTGTGCGCACGATGCCGGTGTCCAGCTGGCGACCGGGCACCTGCTCCCCGAGTTCACCCGTGAAGGCGAAGCGCAGGTAGGTGATGTCTTCCATCACACCACCAGGCCGCGGCCGCTGAAAGCGCGAGAGGTAGACGCCGACCAGGTGGGTGGGCGTGAAGCGGTAGGTGGTTTCTTCCAGCGCCTCGCGCGCGCAGCCCTCGGCGGGGGCTTCGCCCGGATCCAGGTGGCCGGCGGGGTTGTTGAGCTTGAGCCCTTCGGGCGTTTCTTCCTCGACCAGCAGGTAACGGCCCTCACGTTCGATGATGGCGGCCACGGTGACGCTGGGTTTCCAACGGAGGGTACTCATAGGGCCGGATTATGGATTGGGCGGGAAATAGTTATAGAGCTTATGCCTGGAGGGCATGAATTTCTCAGGTAAGCTTGCCCGCGTGCGGGTGATCCCCCGGGGTCTGGCCTGCGTGACGATTCATAAAACTCCAGGAGATTTTCCATGCAAGCAGGCACAGCCACACCGGTGCAGCGCATCGGGGTGCCACGGGAGACATACCCGGGCGACAAGCGCGTCGCAACTGTTCCCGACGTTGTCGAGAAGCTGATCAAGCGTGGTTTCAAGGTCGCCGTCGAGTCCGGCGCCGGTGACGCCGCC
>CAUPRZ010000101.1:0-7220 GCA_963513855.1 uncultured Hylemonella sp. | reverse complement strand
GGGGGGGGGGGGGGGGCCCCCCCCCCACGCCGGGTTCGCTCAAGAACAGTCCGGGGGACTGTTCTTGGACGCGCGCAGCGCGGGGGCGCAGCCCCGAGAAATTCGCGCAAGACGAATTTCGAGCAATCCTGCCCTCTCCGCCAGCCTTTCACCACCGTATTCCTTTATAAATCAAAGAGTTACGGGGGTTTCTTTTCAGCTTTCCCCCACGCCTTCCAGCGGAATTCAACAAAAACATCCCAAGCGCGCGAGGTTCATCCTGTGAATGAAGTCATGCAGCCTCTTGAGAAGTTTCTGTGGCTGAATTGAGCAGTGTGGCCATGTTCTTAAGACCCGGAACGCGTGCATTCCTGAGCCGTTTTTGTAACTCTTCCCATGCAGGGTCAGCTTGGGAGTGGAAGCGCGAGAACAGGCCGGCGTAGGACTCAAGCCGAGACCGTTGCAACCAGTTCTGCAGTTCTGGGCTGTGCGCCCAGGCCGCCTGGTTTTGCGCCGTCTGCAGGTACATGCGCAGCCAGTCGAGCGGAACCTTGGGCACCAGCACCGGCTCGCTCAGCGCGTTCTTTGCCTGGTCGCCTTCGATGGTTGCCTCCAGGTGGGCGATGAAGGCGGCGCTGAAGCTGGGCGAACAACGGCGCAGGTACTGCGGGACGATGCGATGCCCCTGGAACACCGGCTGCACCGGGCCCCGCGGCAAGCCACCCGCGCTGCAGTGAATGTGCACATGCCGGGCACTCGTGCGAATCTCGCCTTGATCCAGCACGATGCGGTCGAGTTCGATGCCCTTCACGCGACCCAGGCGAACGACGTTCCTGATCCGGCGCAATTGCGTGAGTTCGGCTTTGCTCACCACGGCGCAGCGGTACATCGTGGGCTGCACGGACGTATCGATGCGCTGCAGCAGCTGCGCGGCTTCCAGGCCGGCAAACAGCTCCTCCAACGAAGCGGCGTCGCGCGCGACCTCGAGTTCGCTCACCATGGCAGCCATCGTCTGGTGGGCAAACGGTGCGGTGGGCTGCACGTTGGCGCGGTTGAGCAGCCAGGCTTCGCGCGGTCGGATCCAGGTGATGGCATCGGGATCCACGCCCTGTTCCAGCAACCACAAGGCGGTGTCCAGCGCAGTCTTGCCGCCACCCACGATCACGTGGCCAGCCACGGGCCGATCCCACTGCGTGAGTTCAGTCGGTGTCAGGCAGGTTACCCCTTCTGCGACCGTGAAGCGTGGCCCGTGGGTCGCCGGTACCTGGGTGTCGGCCTGGGTGGCGTCCACCCAGCGACGGCGGGCCACCAGCCGCAGACGCTGGCCATTCATGAGCGAAGTGGCCACACCGTCTTCATCCACGTCGTGCAGGGGCAACCAGGTGACGCGGCCGCTGGGCAACAAATGCTGCTGCATCACGCGTTCGTAGTAGGCGCAGATCTCGGCCCCGCTGGCCAGTTCGTTGAGGCCCGCATTCAGGCCGGTCGTGTCGATCTGGCCACTCCCCAGCGGCAGCGAGTTCACGCCGTAGGTCACCGAAGGACCATGCAGACGCACGAAGGGGTAGGCGTCGTTCCAGTGGCCGCCCGGCCTGGCGCGGCGGTCGACGATGGCCACGGTGGCCGAGGTCTCGGCCGTCAGCGTGTCGGCCATCGCCATGCCGACCGCGCCTGCGCCGACGATCACGTAGTCGACTTCCCGGATGGTCTCACTCATGGCGTGTTCCCTGCGGCCGATCATTGGTCGGCCGCAGCACTGCGCTGCAGTGCCCACTGGCCGATGCGCTGACCCATGGCCACGCCCACCTCGGTGGAAGTGCGGTAGTGCACGCCGCCGTAGATGCGGGCCTGAGCCACTTCGTTGGCAAACTCGTCGGGCGTGTTCCAGCGACGCACCACACCAGGCAAGGTGGGGCTGGTCGTGCTGAGCACCGGCAGCGGCCCCTTGCTGCCCTCAGCGTTCAGCACCGTGGCCACGGTGCTGGCCAGGATGCAGTGCGCGCAGGGATATTCCGGGTGCATAGGCGTCTCGATCAGCGGCGTCCAGCTCGCATTGCGTTCGGTGGCGTCCTGGCCATCCACGTCGCCGTTGCGGATGGCAGTGACGGGGCGCCAGAAGTTGTATTCGTACTTCGCATCCATCACGGCGATCAGTGCGTCATCCATAGCCTGCGCCACCAGCGCGAAGAGGCGCGCGTTGGCCATCACGTCGCGGCCCGGCTGTAGGGCCACCGAGCGCACCACGCCGTGGTAGATGGCGGGCATCGAGTAATCCCAGAAGCGCCCGATCTCGGTCTGTTCCGCGCTGCGCTGCTTGCTGTCGCGTGCGCCCACGGCCTTCATTTCGTTGAAGTCCGTTGCCCAGCGCACGCTGGTGAGCGACGGTGGTGGACCTGGGCGGAACTGGTCGGCACGCTGCAGCAGCCATGGCTTGCGTTGTGGCCAGGCCAGCGCGGCGAGTGTCGTGGTGGGCACATAGGCGCCAGCGGTGGTGTGTGGCCGGTAGGTGTCCGCACTGGTCGGCATCTCGCCGCTGCGCGCGGCCAGCACGCGCAGCGCAGCGCGCTCGCCGGCCGCCAGATGCGTCGCGCGCAGCGCGTCGTCGGGCACGGCAGCAAGGGCCGACTGCACGGCGGCCTCGATGCCGGCGCGCTGCGCAGGCAGCAACTGGGTGAGCGCCGCGCGGTGGGCGCCTGCCACCGCCGCGTCCACCGCGTGAGAAGGCGTCGAGGGCGTGCGTGCCGCCTCCCGCGCGGCTTCGTAGGCGGCGGTCTGCACCAGGGCCATGACGCGCACGGCAGGCGGCGTGCCGATGCGGGCGTCGCCAACGATCTGGGCAGATCGCTGGTTCCAGTCGGTGATGGCGTCGGCCTTTGCGGGCGATGCGGTGATCGAGATCAAGGTGCCAGCGATGGGCATGACGAATCTTGTCATCCAGGTGGTGGTTTTCATGTTGGATCTTTCAGATAGAAATGGAATGGAGATGCCTGAAGCGCGCGGCGATCAGGCAGGTACGAAAAGGCGGTAGTCGGCGCGATAACCCACGCGCACCTGCCGACCGATCGACTGAGCGTCGCAGCCATTCGCTGGTGCTATTCCGCCTTCGGTATTCACACGCTGAATGAATCTGACGGCGCTCAGCACACCGGGTGCACCGACGCTTTGCGTGGTCAGCAACAACCACGGAATGGCGCCGCTCGCCGGCGCGTCGGCACGGGCCTGGACACTGCCCACCACCCGGCTGCCGTCCAGGCCCAACCAGTACGGGCCGGCGCCATGGCTGCCCATGGACCGGCCGCGTTCGTCGAACAACTGCGCTTCGGGTGCCACGAAGGCCCAGGCAGCAGCGGTAGTGCCGCTCGCACTGCGGCATTCGTAGATCTGCACGCCCGTGGCCGAGATGGTGGCCAGCGTGCGCACAGAGCCACCCGGTTCGAGCGCTGCAGGCACTTTGGGGTGGGGCGCCGGTGCGCTGGCACAAGCCGCCAGGGCGGCAAGACAGGTGCCCATCAACAAGGCGGTCAGCGGCTTCAAAGACTTCTTGGTTTTCATGTCGTTTTTCCTATGTGCGCCGCTTCAGTGCTTGGTGACCACGATTTCGAGGTATTCGCTCGGCACCACCAGCGAGTCTTGACCCGCCACGTTCAGTTCTTCGAGCAGGGCCGTGATGCCGCGCTCGAGCGACTGCGCGCCGGCGGCGTCGAGTGCCGCGAAGGCCTTGTGGGTCGGACCGTAGTAATCGCGGAACACGTCGACGAAGTGCGCTGCCGAGCGGTAGCGGAAGTTGAAGTGCCGGCGCTGGCATTCGATCTGCGCAGCCTGCGCACCGAAGAGTTCAACGATGTGCGGCTCCGTCCCCCACAGCGCGGGCGGCTGCACACCGGCCGGCGGCGACACGTGCGCGCCGATCACCTTGAACAGACGTCCAATGAAGCCTGCAGGCGTCCAGTTCGCCAGGGCGATGCGACCGCCCGGGCGCAGCACGCGCAGCATCTCGCTGGCGGCGCGGTGGTGGTCGGGTGTGAACATGACACCGAAGGTGGACAGCACCACATCGAAGCTGGCGTTGGCAAAGGGCAGCGCCTCGGCATCCGCGAGCTGGAACTGCATGGGGAGGTGCTCGGCCTGTGCGCGGTCGCGCCCCTTGTCCAGCAGCGATTGCACGTAGTCCGTGGACGTGACCTTGGCGTAGCGGCGCGCGGCGGCCAGCGACGCATTGCCGTTGCCGGCCGCAACGTCCAGCACCTTCTGATCAGCGCGCACGTCGGCGGCTTCTGCCAGAGCCTCGCCGACGATCTGCAGCGTGGTGCCGACGGCAGCGTAGTCGCCGCTGGCCCAGGTGGCCTGCTGACGCTGCTTGATGGCGGTGAAATCCGGGGCGGGTTTGTCGATGACGGTGTTCATGGTTTCGAAGCTCCTGAGGTTGGGTGTAAGAGGTGCATCGGCGCGAACTGCGCCAATGGATGAATTCTCGAAAACCAAGGCCATTGACACTTCACCTTGCGTTCGGCATATTTGCTCGCGCGTCCGGCATTGGCAGCGCGGAGCACCTGGACTTTGCCGCGCGTCCGCGCGGCATGACCGAAACACCGGAGGAAGCCGAACACCATGAGTCACGATCCCTTGTCCGACGTTTTGCGCAGCGTCCGATTGCGCGGCGCCATCTTTTATTACGTGAGCTTCGACGGTGAATGGGCCGCCGAAACCCCACCCTCACCCATGCTCGCCGGTGCACTCATGCCCGGCGCCGACCATGTGCTTGCCTATCACCTGATGGCCAAGGGCGAAGGCTGGGCGGCCTCCGACGGCCAGCCACCCGTGCGGCTGGCCACTGGCGACATCATCATGTTTCCCCGCGGTGACGGCCACGTCATCTCCAGTGCGCCCGGCATGCACGCCATGGCAGACGAAAGCAGTTGGCGCTACGAGACGCGCAACGATCCCAAGCCCATTCCGGTCGCCTACCACCGTGGCGTGTTGCGGCCCGGCCTGCCAGGGCCTGCTGACGATGCGCGTTCGGTGGTGGTGTGCGGTTTCGTGGCCTGCGACATGAAGCCCTTCAATCCGCTGATCAACGCGCTGCCTCCTCAGCTGCATCTGCGCGCAGGTGCCCTGGGCGCATGGACCATGCAACTCCTGGACCAGGCGGTGTCGGAATCGCGCGAACGCCGCGCCGGCAGCGCGGCGGTGCTGGAGCGGGCCAGTGAATTCGTGTTCGTGGATGCGGCGCGACGCTACCTGGAATCGCTGCCGCCGGGCTCGTCGGGATGGCTGGGTGCCCTGCGCGACCGGCACGTCGGGCAGGCCATTTCACTGCTGCACGAACGACCGGCCGAACCTTGGAGCGTGGAAGAGCTGGGTCGCCAAGTCGGGCTCTCGCGCTCGGCCTTGCACGATCGTTTCGTCGAGCTGACCGGGCAGGCGCCCATGCAATACCTCACCAACTGGCGCATGCAACTGGGCGCTGGATTGCTACGCAAGGGTCACGCCAAAGTGGCTACGGTGGCCCAGGAGGTGGGGTACGACTCTGAGGCGGCTTTCGCGCGGGCGTTCAAGCGCCTGGTGGGCCAGCCGCCGGCGGCGTGGCGGCGCGCCCAGGCAGGATGACTGGCCAGCTTCGGTACGCGTGATCTATCGCAATGCCGATGCCCTTTGGCGTGCAAGTGACCTCATGGCCCAGAGGGACGACATCTTGTTTCGAAGGTGCTCGAAATACGAGGCACGGCACCGGTCCCGAGAAAAACCGATGCGTACCTCACTCCTCTCCAACCCCTCCACGATCATACGGGCGCTGCTTTGCGCATGATGCGATTGCCCCGGAGACAGAATGATGTCGTCCGGGTTTTTGTAGTGTGTGATCCAGATCAGCCCTCGAATGCATTCGACGGTATGTGCTCTTGTGTTGGTCACCGAGATGAGCGCACCTTTCTGGAGCGTCATATGGCGATTGCATTCATTGCGAGCCTTTGCGATCGCCGCAGTCACGCGATCTTGGGCCGAAGAGCTCGCCTTCCTGAAGGGAAATGGCGCTGTGGATGAGGTGAACATGTGAGGATCCAGGTAACGGTTTGGCATGCAGAGCCATCGGAGAATGGAAAGCCATGATTCCCTGTTTTCACATTTGGCGCTCTACCTGGTGTCGTTCGCCTTTGCTCGTGCGTCTTTCGCCAGGATCGCCAGGCATAGCACCTGCCAATCGAACTCGGGGTCGAATGACCCACGCTCCGCCACGGCACCGTAACCGCCTTCACCGTAGACCATGGCATAGGCAGCGTAGTCGGCCGCCTGAAGTGCCTTGCCTGCGATCGCGTTTGCCACAGCGTAGGTCGCCGACACCGCCGCATGTCCACAGCCGTCGATCGACTTCGAGCCCGGATGCTGGTTGGCCAGGCGGGAGACCTCTGCGGCCAGCCGCTGGCGCTCTGCATCGCTCAAGGAACCCTCCAGAAAGCGGCTCAGCCCGGCCAGGCATTCGATAACAGCGGGATCTTCGAGCAGGTGCTTCACGCGCAACACACACGCGTGGCCAAACGTCAGTCGAAGGCGCTCGTGCGCCGGCGCGTTCAATTCAAGCCTTCGAGCGAGGCGCTCCAAGTTGTCGTTCACATTCAACGCTTCAAGTGGTTGGTAGTGGCCACTGTTTGACCTTGCGAGCGTCGCCAGGTCGCAGGCGGTAGACCGGTGGCGCGCTTGAAAGCACGCGAGAACGCTGCCTCCGATTCGTAGCCAACGTCGAGGGCCACAGCGGCCACGCTGGTATGGCCTTCGCGCAGCAGACGCGCACCGCACTGCATGCGCCAGTTGGCCAGGTATTGCATGGGCGCAAAGCCGGTAAGCAAGACAAACCGGTCGTGCAGGGCAGAGCGCGAGAGTCCCACGCGAAGGCCGAGTTCATCCAGCGTCCAGGCCTCGGCGGGGTCGCCGTGCATCAGCGTGATCGCGCGACCCACCTGGCGGTCGCGCAGAGCGCCCAGCCATCCCTGCGCTTCAGCCGGCAAGGAGTCGAGGTATCGCCGAGCGCCATCGACAAACACCATCTCACTCACGCGTTGCAACAACGCCGCGCTGCCTGCCCGCCGTGCCTTGGTCTCGGCGGCGGCGTGCTCAAGCATCGGTGCCACCCAGGCGTCCATGCCACTGGCAGGAAGGTACAGCAGCCTGGGCAAGGTGTTGACCAATGGGTTGAATGGCTTCACGTCGCAGGCAATGAAGCCGCAGACCACCACGGTGCTGGCCTGCTC
>CAUPRZ010000100.1:0-7265 GCA_963513855.1 uncultured Hylemonella sp. | reverse complement strand
CTGGCGGCCACTCCGGTCTGAACCGGCCGCCGCCTCGGTTCAGGTCATCAGACCGACCGCCCCCGAGAAGCTCAGGAAGGCCACGGCCGTGGAGACCAGGATGATGCGGGCGATGCGCCCGTTGTCGGCGCCAAAACGCTCGGCCAGCAGCGAGACATTGCTGGCACTCGGCAGGGCTGCGGCCAGCACCATGACCGTGAGCGCAAAACGGCTCAGCGGCGCGCCCAGCTGCACCGCACCCACGCCCACCAGCAGCACCAGCAGGGGGTGCAGCAGCAGCTTGAACACGGCCACAGGCACATAGTCGCGCAGCGGGATGGGCGCGTGTTTGCTTTCCACCGTGAGGATCTGCGAACGCGCCAGCACCGCACCAATGGTGAAGAGCGCCACGGGCGAGGCCGCGTCGGCCAGCAGGCCCACGGTCTTGTGCACCGGGCCCGGCAGTTCGAGCTGGATGTAGGAGGCCACGCCCCCCAGCAGGATGGCCCAGGGCATGGGATTGGTCAGCATGCCCTTGAGCGCGTTCTTGAGCGCCACGGCCGTGCCATGTTTGTCGGCCCCGTCCAGACGCGAGAGCGCGATGCACAGGGAGGTGGTGATCACCATGTCCACCAGCATGCCCACGATGACGGGCGCCGCTGCCAGCGGCCCCAGCAGGGCCACGAGCAGGGGCACCCCCATGAAACCGGTATTGGGAAAGGCCGCGACCAGGGCACCGAAAGAAGCGTCGTTCCAGCGGATGCGCGCATTGAACGTGACCGCGATCGTGAAGCCCACCATCACCAGGCCGCAGAGCATCCACACCACAAAAACCGAGACATCGAGCAGCTGCGCAATCGGCGTGCTGGCCCCGAAGCGGTAGAGCATGCAGGGCAGCGCAAAGAAGAGCACAAAACCGTTCAGGCCCGGGATCGCCTCCAGCGGCAACATGCGGCGGCGGGCGGCAAGGTAGCCGCAAAGGACCAGGGCAAAAAACGGAAAAGTGACTGAGAAGATTTGCAACACGGTGTGTATTGTCGCCGCAGTGTGAAACGGTCTCTCGGTATGATCCATCCGCAAGAGCTATCCATCACGCATGTCGACTTCCTTTTCCCACGGTCTCAATCTCGCGCAGCAGGATGCGGTCAATTTCCTGCAGGGTCCCTGCCTGGTGCTGGCCGGGGCCGGTTCCGGCAAGACACGGGTCATCACACACAAGATCGGTCGCCTGATCCAGGTCGGCCTGGAACCCAAACGCATTGCCGCCATCACCTTCACCAACAAGGCTGCGTCCGAGATGCGTGAGCGCGCCAAGAGCCTGATCGGCAAGGCCGCCAAGGAGGTGCGCATCTGCACCTTCCACGCCCTCGGTGTGCACCTCTTGCGTGAAGACGGCGAGTCCGTCGGACTCAAGCCCAAGTTCTCCATCCTCGACAGCGACGACGTCACCGGCATCCTCAAGGACGCCGGCGGCAGCACCGACGCCGCCACCGCGCGCCAGTGGCAGTGGACCATCAGCACGTGGAAGAACATGGGGCTCAACGCGGCGCAGGCCGAAGCCCAGGCCAAGGACGACAACGAGCGCATCACCGCGCGCATCATGGCGCGCTACGAGGAGCGCCTGGCGGCCTACCAGAGCGTGGACTTTGACGACCTGATCGGCCTGCCGCTCAAGCTGCTGCGTGACCACGCCGAGGTGCGGACCAAGTGGCAGAAGATCATGGGCCACATCCTGGTCGACGAGTACCAGGACACCAACGCCACACAGTACGAGCTGCTCAAGCTGCTGGTGCCACCGGACCCCAGGGACGCGCGTTTCACCGCCGTGGGCGACGACGACCAGTCCATCTACGGCTGGCGCGGTGCCACGCTGGACAACCTGAAAAAATTGCCGATCGACTTCCCCACGCTCCAGGTCATCAAGCTGGAGCAGAACTACCGCTCCACCGGCGCCATCCTGCAAGCCGCCAACAATGTGATCGGCCCCAACCCCAAGCTCTTTCCCAAGACGCTCTGGAGCGACCTGGGTCCGGGCGAGCCTGTGCGTGTGGTCGATGCCGACAACGAGGAGCACGAGGCCGAGCGCATGGTGGCGCGCATCCAGAGCCTGCGCGCGGAGTCGCAGCACAAGGAGTTCAAGGACTTCGCCGTGCTCTATCGCGCCAACCACCAGGCCAAGGTGTTTGAACAGGCTCTGCGCAAGGCCCAGATCCCCTACAAGGTTTCGGGCGGCACCAGCTTCTTCGACCGCACCGAGATCCGCGACCTCTGCTCCTGGTTCCGGCTCTGGGTCAACAACGACGACGACCCGGCTTTCTTGCGCGCGGTCACCACACCCAAACGCGGCATCGGTCACCAGACCCTGCAGGCCCTGGGCACCTTCGCCAGCCAGTACAAGGTCAGCCTGTTTGAAGGCCTGTTCTCATCCTCCCTGGGCGCGGTGCTCAATGCGCGCGCCGTGGGCAGCCTGCACGAGTTCGGCCGTTACATCAACGACCTCGAATACCGCGCCCGCCAGACCACAGGCGCCGAGGACGCACGCGCCTTCATGGCCGACTGGCTCAAGGACATCGGCTACGAGAAGCACCTCTACGACAGCGAAGAAAGCGAGAAGCTGGCCGCCTCGCGCTGGATCAACGTCATGGAGTTCTGCGACTGGATGGCCAAACGCTGCGGCGGCGAGATCGACGACAGCGCCGGCGTAACCCTGGCGAGCGAAAAGAAGTCCCTGCTCGAAGTGGCGCAGACCGTCTCCCTGCTCTCCACCATCAGCGAACGCGAGAAGGACCAGAACGTGGTCACCCTCTCCACCCTGCACGCTGCCAAGGGCCTGGAGTGGCCGCATGTGATGATGGTGGGCGTGACCGAGGGCATGCTGCCCTTCAAGCTCGACGAAGGCGGCGATACGCTCGGCGGCTCCACGCGCGAACACGAGGCCGTGAACGAGAGCGTGGCGCTGCGCCTGCAGGAAGAACGCCGCCTCATGTACGTGGGCATCACACGCGCCCAGCGCTCGCTGGCCGTGAGCTGGCCCAAGAAAAAAAAGAAGGGCCGCGAGATGGTCAACGCGCAACGCAGCCGTTTCATCGCTGAAATGGCGCTCGACACGGCCACGACCAAGGAAGACCCGCGCGAGAAGCTGCGTGCCCTGCGCGCCGAATTCGCCAAGAAGGCGCAGGACACGGCGGCCGCCCAGGCCCTGGCTGGAGGTGCTGCATGAAAGCTGTCCTGTCTCTCATCCTGCTGGCCGCCGTTGCGCCTCTGGCTGCGCAGACAACACCCACCGCCGACCCGGCCACGGGCTGGCAACAGTGCGCGGCGCAGACCCAGGACGCGACCGCCCGCCTGGCCTGCTACGACCGCTGGGTGCAGGGCCAGCATCCGGTCATCAGCACCAGCCCGGTGGTCGTGGCTCCCGCCGACACCCCCGCCCCGCCCCCCGACTGCCGCAGCGGCCCGCAAACCACCCTCTCGCGCTACTGGGAGCTGGAGCCGGGCAGCGACTGCGGCCGTTTCAACATCCGCGGCTACAAGCCCATCAGCCTGTCCTGGGTGCATGGCAACAGCGTGAACAAGGCCCCGAGTTCGGACGCCGTGGGCCGTTCGGCCACCAGTGAACAACCTTATATGCGCAACGAGATGCGCATCCAACTCTCGGTCCGCACCAAGGTGGCCTCGGGCCTGCTGCCCTGGCTGCCCGAAGGCCATCGTGATTCGGTCTGGTTCGGCTACAGCCAGCAGTCCTACTGGCAGCTCTTCAACGGCGACATCTCGCGCCCCTTCCGCACCACGGACCACGAGCCCGAGGTCATGTACATCCTGCCCACGCCGCTGGACCTGCCCGGCGGCTGGCGCATGCGCTACAGCGGCCTGAGCCTCAACCACCAGTCCAACGGCCAGACCCTGCCGCTCTCACGCAGCTGGAACCGCCTGATCCTCATGGCCGGCATGGAGAAGGATGACCGCTACACCCTGACCGGCCGGTTCTGGAAACGCATCACCGATGGTGACGGCAGCAGCAGCAGTCCCAGCGCGGGCGACGACAACCCCGGCATCGAGAACACCATCGGCCGCGCCGAAGTCACGGGCAGCTGGCAACTCAACCACGACCACACCTTCGCCCTCACGATGCGCCACAGCCTGCGTTCCGATGCCAACGGCTCCTGGCGCGCCGAATGGCTGAGCCCGCTGGACTCGGCCTCCCCCGGCCTGCGCCTGCACGTGCAGCTTTTCAGCGGCTACGGCGATGCGCTGGTGGACTACAACCGCCGCCGCACCCTGCTCAGCGTGGGACTGAGTCTGGTGGATTGGTAGGGGCATCCTGAGTGAATAAAAACAATTCTTATTCATCCCTATAATCGCCCTCGTCACAGACCCTGAAGGTGTCCGGCGTCCCGCGCGCCAGGCCCTCACGACGAGAGCATGTACCGCCACCTTCTTTCCCGCCGCCTTCTCCCTTCCCCGGCCCTGCCCTGCACTCCGGAAGGATGCGCACCATGACAGCGCTGCACGAACTCCCGCTGCACGCACCCGCCCTGGTGCGTGAGGTCCTGGCGCCCGAGGGCCTGCCCGAGTGGCGCACGCACCTGGAGGCGATCGGCTTCCTGCCCGGTGAAGCGGTGCGAGTGGTCGCGCAGGGCGCCCCCGGGGGTGACCCGCTGGTGGTGCGCATCGCCGACTCCACCTTCGCGCTACGCCGGGCCGAGGCGGCCTGCATCCAGGTGCAGGCCCTGAACGGGGACGCTGCACGATGAACGAAGCCGTCATCCACGTCCACCCCACCGGCCCGCTGGTGGCCCTGGTGGGCAACCCGAACTGCGGCAAGACCGCCCTCTTCAACCGCTTGACCGGCAGCCACCAGAAGGTGGCCAACTATGCTGGCGTCACAGTGGAGCGCAAGGAGGGGCGGTTCCGTACCGCGGCCGGCAAGCTGTTGCGCCTGCTCGACCTGCCCGGCACCTACAGCCTCTACCCACGCTCGCCCGACGAGCAGGTGACGGTGGACGTGCTGCGCGGCCAGGCCACGGGCGAAAAACGACCCGACCTTGTGGTCTGCGTGGTCGACGCCACCAATCTGCGCCGCAACCTGCGCCTGGTGCTGGGCGTCAAGCGCATGGGCCTGCCCTGCGTGGTGGCGCTGAACATGGCCGACCTGGCCGAACAGCAAGGCCTGAAGATCGACACCGAGGCCCTGGCGCGTGAACTGGGTGTGCCCGTGGTGCGCACCGTGGCCATCGACAGCGGTGGTGCGGGTCTCTTGCAGACCGCGCTGGATGACGCGGCGCTGTGGCGCCCTGGCAGCGAGGCCCCGGCCGCGGCGCCCGAAGTCGATGCACGCGGCGACCACGAGGCCGTGCGCGCCATGCTGGAACGCCTGGGCCTGGCGGCGGCCGTACCGCACGCGCGCAGCGACCGCATCGACCGCGTCGTGCTGCACCCGGTGCTCGGGCCGCTGCTGCTGGCCCTGTTGCTGTTTTTTGTCTTCCAGGCCGTGTTCGCCTGGGCCGAGGCGCCCATGGGCTGGATCGAAGCCGGCACGGGCTGGCTGGGCGAGCAGGTGGGCGCGTTGCTGCCCGAGGGCTGGGTCCGTAGCCTGCTGGTGGACGGCATCGTGGCCGGCCTGGGCGGTGTGATCATCTTCCTGCCGCAGATCGTGATCCTCTTCGCCTTCATCCTGGTGCTGGAAGAAAGCGGCTACCTGCCGCGCGCAGCCTTTCTGCTGGACCGCCTGATGGGCGCGCTGGGCCTGTCGGGCCGCAGCTTCATTCCGCTGCTGTCCAGCTTTGCCTGCGCCATCCCCGGCATCATGGCCGCGCGCACCATTGCCAATCCGCGCGACCGGCTGGTGACCATCCTCATCGCGCCGCTCATGACCTGCTCGGCACGGCTGCCGGTCTACGCCCTGCTGATCGGCGCTTTTGTGCCACAACGCGAAGTCTGGGGCGGCCTGGAGCTGCAGGGCCTGGTGCTGTTTGGCCTCTACGTGGCGGGCATTGCCGGCGCCATGGCCGTGGCCTGGGTGCTCAAGCAGTTCACCACCCGCGGCCAGGTCCGCACGCTGATGATGGAGCTGCCTTCCTACCACTGGCCGCGCCTGCGCAATGTGCTGATCGGCCTGTGGCAACGCGTGAAGATCTTCCTGCGGCGCGTGGGCGGCGTGATCCTGACACTGACCGTGCTGCTGTGGTTCCTGGCCAGCTATCCAGGCGCGCCCGAGGGCGCCACCGGCCCGGCCATCGAGTACAGCCTGGCCGGCTCGCTCGGCCGCGCGCTGGCCGTGGTCTTCGAGCCCATCGGCTTCAACTGGCAGATCAGCATCGCCCTGGTGCCCGGCCTCGCCGCGCGCGAGGTGGCCGTCAGCGCCCTGGGCACGGTCTACGCACTCTCGGCCACCGGTGACGACACCGCGCTGGCGCTGGTCCCGCTGATCACGCAGGGCTGGAGCCTGGCCACCGCGCTCTCGCTGCTCATGTGGTACGTGTTCGCGCCCATGTGTCTGTCCACGTTGGCCACCATCCGCCGTGAAACCGGGGGCTGGCGTATGCCCATCATCACCGGCGCCTATCTCTTTGCCCTGGCCTACGCGGCGTCTTTCGTGACCTACCGCGTGGCACTCGCACTGGGCGCTGGCTGAACGCCGCGCACAAACAAATCAAGGCCGGGGTGCTGCCCCGGCCTTTTGTTTTTCGGCTTCCTCCTTGAAGACCTGCTGCGCAATCTTGAAGGAGTCCAGCCCCGCGGGTGCGCCGCAGTAGACGGCTGCCTGCAGAAAGACCTCGCGGATCTCCTCTTTGCTCACGCCGTTGTTGAGTGCGCCCTTGAGGTGCAGCTTGAGTTCGTTGGGCCGGTTCAAGGCGGTGAGCATGGCCAGATTGAGCAGGCTGCGTGTCTTGCGGTCCAGGCCCTCACGCGTCCATACCGCGCCCCAGGCGTTTTCGGTGATGAACTGCTGGATCGTCGCCATGAACTCGTCGGTGCTGGCAGCGGCCAGCGAGTTGTTGACGTACTCATCGCCCAGCACGGCCTTGCGCACGGCCAGGCCGGCCTTGAATCTCGGGTTCTCGTCCATGGATGTCTCCTGTCGTGTTGTGCTGCCGGCAACTGTACAGGCGGGCACATCCCGCAGCGCTCAATCACCCCAGCGTACGTAGTACACCGTAAGCGCCGTCACCAGGCCGTAAAGCAGCATGGCCGCGCTGATGAGGGCAAACATGCTCCACACCGGCGCACCGCCCTGCACCAGCAACCAGCCGCCCACGGCCACCAGCAGGAGGCGCGCGGTGCCG
>CAUPRZ010000099.1:0-7269 GCA_963513855.1 uncultured Hylemonella sp. | reverse complement strand
TGGGCGGGTCCCTGCTGTTTTATGGCCTGGTGCGCAGCCATGCCAGTGAACGGCTCTCGCCGACCGACCCTTCTCTGACCCTCTGGCAGAACCTGCACGCTGTGCTGGGCACCGTCTGGGCCTATGCCATCACCGGGCCGGCGCGTGGCGCCATCCTGGCCATCCTCGTGCTCATCCTGGCCTACGGCATGTTCAGCCTCACGGTGAGCCAGGCGCGTCTGACGGCGGTGGTGTCGCTGGTCGGGCTCAGTGGTGCCATGGTCTGGAAAAGTCGCACCGATCCGCTGCGCTACCCCGGCGAGGTCGAGGTGGTGCATCTGGCGCTGAGCCTCATTGTGCTGCTGGGCATCTCGGCCCTGTCGGTGCGCATGGGGGCGCTGCGCCTGCGCCTGCACCAGCAGAAGGCCGAGCTGGAGGCTTCGCTGACGCAGATCCGCAAGCTGGCCACGCAGGACGAACTCACGGGCCTGGTCAACCGGCGTCATATGGGCGAACTGCTGGCCGGCGAACAGCAACGTCAGCAGCGCAGCGGGCAGGCACTGAGTGTGGTGCTGATTGATCTGGACCACTTCAAACGCATCAACGACAACCACGGCCACCAGGCGGGCGACACCGTCTTGCGCGCCTTTGCTGCGCGCGTACAGCTCTGTTTGCGCGGCAGCGATGTGTTGGCACGCTGGGGCGGCGAAGAATTCCTGCTGCTCTTGCCCGCCACGGGCCAGGCCGAGGCCTTGCGTTGCCTGGAACGCATGCGGACCGGGCTGGCCGAGTTGTCTTTTGAGGCCATCGCGCCGGGGCTGCGGCTGGGTTTCTCGGCCGGGCTGGCGCCCTGCGTTCCGGGGGCTTCCATCGATGCTGTCATCGAGCTGGCTGACCAGGCGCTGTACCGGGCCAAGCAGGCCGGGCGCAACTGCACCATCTGCGCATAATCGTTTGCCATGGAGACCAAGTGGCTTGAGGATTTTGTGAGCCTGGCTGAGACGCGCAGCTTCAGCCGCTCGGCCCTGTTGCGGCACGTCACCCAGCCGGCTTTTTCGCGTCGCATCCAGTCGCTGGAGGCCTGGGCCGGCACCGATCTGGTGGACCGCAGCGCCTACCCCACGCGCCTCACGCCGGCCGGTGAAACCCTGTATGGGCAGGCGCTGGAGCTGCTGGAGTCCTTGCAGCACACCCGCGCCATGCTGCGCAGCCACACCGCGGCGGGCGAGGACGTGATCGAGTTCGCCGTGCCTCACACCCTGGCCTTCACCTTTTTTCCCGCCTGGGTGTCGGCCCTGCGCGAGAACTTCGGCCCCTTCAAGAGCCGCTTGATTGCACTCAATGTGCACGACGCCGTGGTCCGCCTGACCGAGGGCAGCTGTGACCTGCTGCTGGCCTACCACCACGCCTCGCACCCCTTCCCGCTGGATGCGGAGCGTTACGAAATGGTGAGCCTGGGGCAGGAGAGCATCGCGCCCTATTGCCGGCCCGATGCCCAGGGCCAGCCGCTGTTTGCGCTGCCCGGGCGAGCAGAGCAGCCGCTGCCCTATCTCGGTTATGCCCCGGGGGCCTATCTGGGCCAGGTGGTGGACTTCATGCTCAAGCAGGCCGGTACGGCCATGCACCTGGACCGGGTCTACGAGACCGATATGGCCGAAGGCCTCAAGGCCATGGCACTTGAGGGGCATGGCCTGGCCTTTCTGCCGCACAGTGCCGTGCGCCATGAATTGCGGGCCGGTCGTCTGGTCAGCGCCGCGCCGGCGGCCCTGGCCGGTTTGCAGATCACCATGGACATGCGTTTGTATCGGGAAAAACCCCAGCGCAAGCAGCCACCCAAGCGCACGGCGCAGGTCCTCTGGGATTTTCTGGCGGGGTCGGTATCAGGGTAGCCCTGTCTTGCCAAAACGACGCGAGACGTTCTTTAATGTCCCTTCGGAGTCGATTCCGGCACGGGTTTTGCTGGATACTCTCGGTCTGACATTTCCTCTTCTAAGGAGTAACGCATGAAGAAGCATCTGCTGGCCCTCGCGCTGGCCACTCTGGCGGCCGGCGCCTACGCCCAGGCCAACGACACTCTGGCCAAGGTCAAGGCCTCGGGCAGTATCACCATGGGGGTGCGTGATTCCTCCGGCGCCCTGTCCTACACCCTGGGTGACGGCAAGTACGCCGGCTTCCACGTCGAGCTGTGCCAGCGTATCGTGGCCAACGTCGAGAAGGCTGCGGGCAAGAAGCTGGAGCTCAAGTTCCAGTCGGTGACCTCGCAGAACCGCATCCCGCTGACGCAGAACGGCACCGTGGACATCGAGTGCGGCTCCACCACCAACAACGCCACCCGCCAGAAGGACGTGTCCTTCGCCGTGACCACCTACGTGGAAGAGGTGCGCATCGCCGTCAAGGCCAACTCGGGCATCACCTCCATCGGCCAGCTCAATGGCAAGAACGTGGCCACCACCACGGGCACCACCTCGGTGCAGACCCTGCGCAAGAATGAGCGTGCCCAGGGCATCAACTTCAATGAAATCTACGGCAAGGACCACGCCGACAGCTTCCTGCTGCTCGAATCCGGCCGTGCCGACGCCTTTGTGATGGACGGCTCCATCCTGGCCGGCAACATCGCCAATGCCAAGAACCCGGCCGATTTCAAGATCGTCGGCGAAGTGCTGTCGGTCGAGCCCATCGCCATCATGGTGCGCAAGGACGATCCGGCTTTCAAGAAGCTGGCCGACGACACGCTCATGGACCTCATGAAGTCGGGTGAGATGGCTCGGATCTACGACAAGTGGTTCCTGCAGCCCATTCCGCCCAAGAACGTCAAGATCGGTCTGGCAGTCAGCGACAGCACCAAGGGTGCCTGGGCTGCCCCGAACGACAAGCCCATGGAAGACTACGCCAAGAAATAAGACTGGCGCTGAGAGGGTCAGCACCCCGCTTCGGTCACCACCGGGCGGGGTTTTTGCTTACCAGATGCAGAAGCAAGCATCCTGACGGAGACACAAGGCATGAACTGGGACTGGCAGGTCTTTCTCAATGACGACGGCAGTGGCCGCACCTACCTCGAGTGGATGATCGACGCCTGGGGCTGGACGCTCTCGGTCGCGGGCTGTTCCTGGCTGGTGGCCATGATTGTGGGCGCCCTCATGGGCACCCTGCGCACGCTGCCGGGCAGCCCCTGGCTGGTGCGCCTGGCCACGGTCTGGGTGGAACTGTTCCGCAACATTCCCTTGCTGGTGCAGATCTTCCTCTGGTACTTTGTGGTGCCCAAGATTTTCCCGCTCTTCCAGCAGGTGCCGGGTTTTGTGCTGGTGGTCTTTGGTCTGGGATTTTTCACCTCGGCGCGTATTGCCGAGCAGGTGCGTGCGGGCATCCAGGCCCTGCCCAGGGGGCAGCGCTACGCGGCCCTGGCCATGGGCTTCACCCAGGCCCAGGCCTACCGCTATGTGATCCTGCCCATGGCGTTTCGCATCATCCTGCCGCCGCTGACCAGCGAATCCATGAACCTGCTCAAGAATTCCTCGGTGGCCTTTGCCGTGTCCATCGCCGAACTCACCATGTTCGCCATGCAGGCGCAGGAAGAAACCTCGCGCGGCATCGAGGTCTACCTGGCCGTGACCGGTCTGTACATGGTGTCGGCCTTTGCGGTCAACCGCATCTTTGCCTTTGTAGAGAAAAAGGCGCAGGTGCCGGGCTTCATCGTGGCCGGCGGTACCGGGGGAGGGCATTGAGATGCTGAATCTTGATCTCACCTTCCTCAGCTGGGACATCATCAGCAAGTTTGTGCTGGGCGGCCTGTGGTTCAGCGTCAAGCTCACGCTGATTGCTACCCTGGGCGGCATCTTCTTTGGCACCCTGCTGGCGCTCATGCGCCTGTCGGGGCGCAAGTGGCTGGAGATGCCGGCGGCCATCTATGTCAACGGCATGCGCTCCGTGCCGCTGGTGATGGTGATCCTCTGGTTTTTCCTGCTGATCCCTTTCATGATCGGCAAGCCCATCGGGGCCGAGGTCTCGGCCATCATCACCTTCATCGCCTTTGAGGCGGCCTACTTCAGCGAGATCATGCGCGCGGGCATCCAGTCCATCCCGCGCGGCCAGGTCCACGCGGGTCAGGCCCTGGGCATGAGCTATGGCCAGAACATGCGCCTGGTGGTGCTGCCCCAGGCCTTCCGCAACATGCTGCCGGTGCTGCTGACGCAGACCATCATCCTGTTCCAGGACACCTCGCTGGTCTACGCCATCGGCGCCTATGACCTGCTCAAGGGTTTCACCAACGCCGGCAAGATCTATGGCCGGCCCGAGGAGGCCTATCTGCTGGCCGCCGTGGTGTATTTCGTGATGTGTTTTGCCCTGTCCTGGAGCGTCAAGCGCCTGCAGGCCAGGATCGCCATCATCCGCTGAGTGCTGGAGAAGACAATGATTGAAATCAAGAACGTTTCGAAGTGGTACGGCCCGGTGCAGGTGCTCAACAACTGCTCGGTCAACATCAACAAGGGTGATGTGGTGGTGGTCTGCGGCCCCTCGGGCTCGGGCAAATCCACGCTGATCAAAACCGTCAACGGCCTGGAGCCCATCCAGCAGGGCGAGATTCTGGTCGACGGTGTGCCCCTGCACGATCCCAAGACCAATCTGCCGCAGTTGCGCAGCCGCGTGGGCATGGTGTTCCAGCACTTCGAGCTGTTCCCGCATCTGAGCGTGACCGAGAACCTGACGATCGCCCAGGTCAAGGTGCTGGGCCGCAGCATCGACGAAGCCAAGGTCCGCGGCCTCAAGATGCTGGACCGTGTGGGCCTGATGGCGCACAAGGACAAGTTCCCGGGCCAGCTTTCGGGTGGCCAGCAGCAGCGTGTGGCGATTGCCCGCGCCCTGTCCATGGACCCCATCGTCATGCTCTTCGACGAGCCGACTTCGGCGCTGGACCCCGAGATGGTGGGCGAGGTGCTGGACGTCATGGTGACCCTGGCCAAGGAAGGCATGACCATGATGGTGGTCACGCACGAGATGGGTTTCGCCCGCAAGGTGGCCAACCGTGTCATCTTCATCGACGTCGGCGGCCGTATCCTGGAAGACTGCAGCAAGGACGATTTTTTCGCCCATCCCGAAAACCGCCAGCCGCGGACCAAGGATTTCCTGAACAAGATCCTGGCGCATTGATGGCCGCCGCCCTGGCGAAAAGGCACCTTCGGGTGCCTTTTCCGCTTTTTGGGACAATAGCGACATGACACAGGAAATCACGATCACCCGCCCCGACGACTGGCATCTGCACGTGCGCGACGGGGCAGCGCTGGCCGCCGTGGTGCCGCACACGGCGCGCCAGTTCGGCCGGGCCCTCATCATGCCCAACCTCAAGCCGCCGGTGACCACGGCCGCCGAGGCGGCGCATTACCGCGCACGCATCCGCGCTTCCGTGCCCGCCGGGTTGGACTTCGAGCCGCTGATGACGCTCTACCTGACCGACAAGCTGCCGCCCGAGGAGATAGCGCGCGCGCAGGCCAGCGGCGTGGTGGCCTGCAAGCTCTACCCGGCCGGTGCCACCACCAACAGCGATGCCGGCGTGACCGACATCCGCAAGACCTACCGGACGCTGGAGGCCATGCAGCGCGAAGGCCTGCTGCTGCTGGTGCACGGTGAGGTGACCAGCCCCGAGATCGATCTCTTCGACCGCGAGGCCGTATTCATCGAGAAGCAGCTGCAGCCCCTGCGCCGCGACTTCCCCGAACTCAAGATCGTTTTCGAACACATCACGACCAAGGAAGCTGCGCAGTACGTGATGGAGAGCGACAAGTACACGGGCGCCACCATCACGGCCCACCACCTGCTCTACAACCGCAACGCCATCTTCATCGGTGGCGTGCGCCCGCACTACTACTGCCTGCCCGTGCTCAAACGCGAAACGCATCGACTGGCCCTGGTGGCTGCGGCCACCAGTGGCAGCGCCAAGTTCTTCCTCGGCACGGACAGCGCACCCCACCCGGCCCATCTGAAGGAGCACGCCACGGGCTGCGCAGGTTGTTACACCGCACACGCGGCCATCGAGATGTATGCCGAGGCCTTTGACGCCGTGGGCGCGCTGGACAAGCTGGAGGGGTTTGCCAGCTTTTTTGGGGCTGACTTCTACGGCCTGCCGCGCAACACCGGCACCATCACTCTGCGGCGCGAAAGCTGGACACCGCCCGAAAGTTTTGCCTTCGGCGACGCCGAGCTCAAGCCCCTGCGCTCGGGCGAGGCTCTGCCGTGGCGCATGGTCTAGAGCGCATCGACTGGCGCGCGCCCTGGCTGGCGCCTTACCGCGCCGCAGGGGAGCCTTGGGCGCAACAGATCTGCGCCGGCCTGTCCTGTGCTGAGGCCCTGGACGCTGCAGCCGGCCCCCTGCGCTTCGTGCCGCAGACGGCATTGCCTGAAGGCCAGGCCTATGAGCGTTTCATCTTCGAAACGCGCCAGGTGCCCACGCGCGATGGCCTGCACGACTTCTTCAATGGCTTGGCCTGGCTGCACTTTCCGCAGACCAAGCGGCGCCTCAATCAGTTGCAGGCTGAACAGATCGCCGTCGACGGTATCCGCGCGGTGCGCGGGCCGGTGCGCGATGCCCTGACCTTGTTCGACGAGAACACGGCCCTGTTGCAGGCGCCCGATGCCTTGTGGGAGGCGCTGGAGGCGCGCGACTGGACGCGTCTGTTCATCGGCGACCGCACCCACTGGGCTCATGCGCGTCTGACGCTGTTTGGCCACGCCCTGATTGAAAAACTGGTGCAGCCACGCAAGGACATCACTGCACATGTCTACCGCGTGCCGCTGGATGTGGCGCCGCAGGAGGTCGACGCCTGGTTGGCCGCCGACCTGACACCGGTGCGACTGGCCGCCAAGCCTTTTGAGCCCCTGCCCGTGCTGGGCGTGCCTGGCTGGTGGCCGGCCAACGAGGCGCCTGCCTTTTATGACGATTCGCAGGTGTTCCGTCCGCGACGCCAGCCCCAGCCTGCCGCCTGAGGGGGCAAATCGCCACGCCCGCTTATGGGATTGCGGGCACCGGACTTGATTTCAGGCTTTTCGCCCTTACCATTCGCGCCATCGGTCTCCCTGTTGTAGACCGTTGTTGAAGGAAACCATGAAACGCATCATCCTGTTCGTCCTGACCAACCTCGCCGTGGTGGTCGTGCTGGGCATTGTGGCCAACCTGCTGGGCGTCAACCGCTTTCTCACAGCCAATGGCCTGAACCTGGGCGCCTTGCTGGGCTTCGCGCTCATCAGGGGTTTTGGCGGCGCCATCATCTCCCTGCTGATCAGCAAGCCCGTGGCCAAGTG
>CAUPRZ010000098.1:0-7312 GCA_963513855.1 uncultured Hylemonella sp. | reverse complement strand
CGCAGCGGCACGGCCAGGGCGTGGATACCCAGTTCGTGCTCTTCGGTGCTCAGGCAGTAGTCCTCGCGGCGCACCCGCTCGATCAGGGTGCGGAAGGTGCGCGCTTCGGTCACCGTGTGCATGGTCAGACGGGTCAGCAGCCGCCCCTTGAGCCAGGTGTTGAAGTCCGACTTGGGCAGGGCCGCCAGCAGCACACGACCGGTGGAGGTGGCGTGCGCCGGCAGACGCGCGCCCAGATGCAGGCCATAGGCCAGCACCTGGGGCAGGCCCTCCTGGCCGGTGCGGCGTACGTCGCTGCTGCGCGCCACGATCACCACCTCGTCGCCGTTGAGCACCACGGCCGAAAACGATTCACCGGTCTGCGTGGCCAGACGTTCCAGTGCCGGCTGCAAAGCCCTCGGCAGGCGTGAAGACGCCAGATAGCTGCCGGAAAAACGCAGCACCTTGCTGGACAACCAGAACTGGCTGCCGTCGCTCTCCAGATAACCCAGATGGGCCAGCGTCAGCAGATGTCGGCGCGCCGCAGCGCGTGTGATGCCCGCGCGCTGTGCGGCCAGCGTGGCGTTGAGGCGCTGGCGTTCGGTGTCGAAGCTTTCCAGCACGGCCATGCCCTTGGCCATGCCCTCGATCAGGTCGGATTTGGCGATCATGCCCGGATCTCCATCATTTGCGCGATTATCGCGCAATGATGGCGATCATCGCGCAATTGACGCGGGTTATGCCCCACAGACCGGGCGCGCCTGCCTATTCTTCATCCATCGCGTATCGACGAGGAGAACATCATGCGTACCCAGGTCGCCATCATCGGCGCCGGCCCCTCCGGCCTGCTGCTCGGCCAGCTGCTGCACAAGGCCGGCATCGATGCCGTCATCGTCGAGCGCCAGAGCGGCGACTACGTGCTGGGCCGCATCCGTGCCGGTGTGCTGGAGCAGGTCACCATGGACCTGCTGGACGAAGCCGGTGTCGGCGTGCGCATGCACAAGGAAGGCCTGGTGCACGGCGGCTTCGACATGCTGTTCAAGGGCCAGCGGCACCGCATCGACATGAACAAGCTGACCGGCGGCAAGAACGTCATGGTCTACGGCCAGACCGAGGTCACGCATGACCTCATGGACGCGCGCCAGGCCGCCGGCCTGACCACTATCTACGAAGCGTCCAAGGTGCAGGTCCATGACTTCGACACGAAAAACCCGCGGGTCACCTATGAGAAGGACGGCCAGACCCACGAGATCCAGTGCGACTTCATCGCCGGCTGCGACGGCTTTCACGGCGTCTGCCGCGCCAGCGCCCCGCGCAGCGCCATCCGCGAATATGAGAAGGTCTACAACTTTGGTTGGCTGGGCGTGCTGTCCGAGACGCCGCCCGTGCACCACGAGCTGATCTACGCCAACAGCGAACGCGGTTTTGCCCTGTGCTCGCAGCGCAGCCACACACGCAGCCGTTATTACCTGCAGGTACCGCTGAGCGACAAGGTCGAGCAATGGTCGGATCAGGCCTTCTGGGACGAGCTGAAACTGCGTCTGGACCCCGAAGCACGCGAACACCTGGTCACCGGCCCCAGCATCGAAAAAAGCATTGCCCCGCTGCGCAGCTTCGTGACCGAGCCGCTGCGCTTCGGCCGCATGTTCCTGGCCGGTGACGCCGGCCACATCGTGCCGCCCACGGGCGCCAAAGGACTCAACCTGGCCGCCACTGACGTGAAGTACCTCTCCAGCGCCTTCACGGAGTATTACCAGGATCAGTCCGAGGCCGGCATCGACGCCTATTCCGAACGCTGCCTCAAGCGCATCTGGCGCGCCGAGCGTTTCTCCTGGTGGTTCACCAGCCTCATGCACCGCTTCCCCGAGAACGGCGAGATCGGCCAGAAGTTGCAGGAAGCCGAACTCGACTACATCATCCACTCGGAAGCCGGCGCACGTTCGGTGGCCGAGAACTACGTGGGCCTGCCGCTGGACTTCGGCGCCTGAGGCAGCGCCCCTCAACTGCTTTCAAAGGTGTTGCGCCCGCGGTCCTTGGCCCGGTACATGGCCGCGTCGGCGCTGCGCATCAATTCGCCGGCTTCCGTGCCATCGTGGGGATAACGGCTGATGCCGATGCTTGCGGTGATCTGCAGCGTCTGCTCGCCGAGAACACACGCAGGCGCCAGAGCGCCCAGGATCTTGCGGGCGATGACGGTCGCATCCTGTGCCTGCCCCTCACTCTCGATCAGGATCACGAACTCGTCGCCGCCCAGCCGTGCCACCAGATCACCCTCGCGCAGGCACAGGCGTAGCCGTGTGGCCACTTCACGCAGGAGCAGGTCGCCCACGCGGTGACCATGCCTGTCGTTCACCCGCTTGAAGTCGTCCAGATCGACAAACAGAATGGCGAAGGAGCCGTTTCTGCGTTCGGCACGGTGCTGGGTGCGGTTGAGCGCATCCATGAACATGGCCCGGTTGGGCAGCCCGGTCAGCTCATCGTGGAAGGCCCGATGCTGCAGTTCCTGCTGCACCCGCCGGCGTTCATCGATGTTCGTGAAAGTACTGAGCACGCAGTCCGCGCCTGCAAAATTGATACGCTGGCAGGACACCAGGGCCCAGAAACGGTGACCGCCGCTGTCCTGCAATTCGACCTCGTGGTCACGGATGCTGCCGTGCTCCAGGATGGCATCCATCACCTGGGGGCGCTCTTCGGGCCGCACATAGAAGTTCTGCGCCGGGTAGCTGCCCAGCATCGTGTCGCGGTCGATCCTGAACTGGAGCAGCCCCCGGTCATTGGCGTACACCACGGTGGCGTCGCCCCGGCGCACGATCAGGATGGGCAGGGGTGCCAGCTGCAGCAATTCACGCAACTGGTTTTCGCTGTTCAGCAGGGCCCGCTGGAAACTCGCGTTCTGCAGCAGCAGGCGGCGCGAGAAGCCATAGGCCACAGCCAGCAGGACCGACACCACCACACACATCAGCACCAGCAGCGCGACACGGGTCTTGCGCGCCGCGCCCGCCAGCGTGGATGAAAACGCGTCTTCCAGCGGCGTGAGGTCACGGTCGATGTCATCCAGCTGTCGCAGATAGGCGCGGGTGGTCTCGGGGCCGACGTCGCCGGTCAACACGCTGTTGCGGATCTGCTGGCCCAGGGCCATGAGCTGGTCGATGTGCACATCGGCCTCGGCCCAGATGCCGATGGCCTGGTCGATGTCCGGCACCCGGCGGAAGACACGGAAGAGGTGGATCATCCCGTCGATATCGTCCGGGTGGTTGCGTCCCTGCAGAAAACCCTGGGTGGCCAGGGCCAGATCGGGATCCGGTTTTTCCAGCTCCAGCCGGGCTTGGCGATCCCCCAGCATCACGAGCAAGGCCGCCTCATAACGCTGGTAATCCTCGGCCTGATGCTCCTGTGTGTAGCGCAGCAGGGCATGGACCGCCTGCTTCTGGGCCTTGGACCACAGGCCTTCGCCTCCCACATAAGCGCGTCCCGCCGACATCAGGCCGATGCTGTAGCTCGCCAACAGCAGGAGCAGGACGACCACCCCTGCAAACACCCAGACGATGACAATCAGGCCGCGTGCGCCATGCGCGTTCGTCGCAGACTGCTGGATCGTCAAGCTGCACCTCCCTCAAGGGCTCTCCGGGGTTGGCACTTTGCACTCCGGTGTGACCCCAGCGTATCAAAGAATGCCTTTCCCTCCAAGCGTGTTCCGCACAGCTGCTTGATTACACTGGCCACCATGGCCCAGACCCTGAAACCCCTCAAGGGCGTACGCGTGCTCAGCCTGGCGCTGAACCTGCCGGGCCCCGCCGCCCTCATGCGCCTGCGGGCGCTGGGCGCCCGCTGTGTCAAGCTCGAACCACCGGCGGGCGACCCTATGCAGGCCTACCGCCCCCAGGCCTACGAGCTGCTCCATGCCGGCGTGCGTGTGCTGCAGGCTGATCTGAAAAACGAAACCGGCCGCAAGATCCTGCTGCGCGAACTGGCCCGCAGCGATGTGCTGCTGACCTCCTTCCGCCCCTCGGCCCTCCAACGCCTGGGCCTGGGCTGGCGCCATCTGCACGCGCAATACCCGGCCCTGAACCTGGTGGCCATCGTCGGCGCGCCCGGTGCAGCGGCCGAAATCCCGGGGCACGACCTGACCTATCTGGCCGAGCAGGGCCTGGTCCAGGGTCTGGACCTGCCACCTACGCTGTATGCCGACATGGGCGGCGCCCTGCTGGCCTGCGAGGCGGTGCTGCAGGCCCTGATGCTGCGTACTCAACAAGGCAAAGGTGTGCGACAGGAAGTGGCCCTGTCCGATGCCGCCGCCTGGCTGGCTCAACCACGACACTGGGGTCTGGTGTCGCCGACCAGCGCGGTCGGCGGCGGCCATGCCGGCTACCGCGTCTATGCCTGCAAGGATGGGCGCGTGGCCGTGGCGGCGCTGGAGCCGCATTTCGCACAGGACTTGTGCGTGGCGGCAGGCCTGAAGCCGGCATCGATGATGGCGCCGGCCATGCACCGCGCACTGGAAAACTGGTTTGCGCTACAGACGCGGCGCACGCTGGACACCCTGGCGCAGCGGCTGGACCTGCCGCTGCACACCCTGCCGAAGAACTGACTCAGCGCGGTTTGCGCGCGGAGGGTTTGGCGGCTTTGGCTGCACCAGTCTCGCGCGGCGGCAGGCCGGTGTGCTGGGTCAGGATACGACCCTTGGGCGGCGCCTTGCCCGCCACGGTCTTCTGCGGCACCGGCGTGGAATTCTTGCGCCGCGCGCTCTGGTAACTGCCATCGGTCAGCGGCTGGAAGGTCGGGATCAGGTGCTGCTTGCCGTTGCCGATCAGGTCGGCCCGGCCCATGGTCTTGAGCGCTTCGCGCAGCAAGGGCCAGTTGTTCGGGTCGTGGTAACGCAGAAAAGCCTTGTGCAGACGGCGGCGCTTGTCACCGCGCACGATGTCCACGCCCTCGGCCCGGTCGTCACGGTGGATGCCCTTGAGCGGGTTCAGGCCGCTGTGGTACATCGCGGTGGCCGTGGCCATGGGGCTGGGGTAGAAGGTCTGCACCTGGTCGGCGCGGAAGCCGTTTTTCTTGAGCCAGACCGCGAGGTTCATCATGTCCTCGTCGCTGGTGCCCGGATGCGCCGCGATGAAGTAGGGAATCAGGTACTGCTTCTTCCCGGCCTCGGCGCTGAACTTCTCGAACAGCTGCTTGAACTTGTCGTAGCTGCCGATGCCCGGCTTCATCATCTTGGACAGCGGGCCCCCCTCGGTGTGCTCGGGCGCGATCTTCAGGTAACCGCCCACGTGGTGCTGCACCAGCTCCTTCACGTACTCAGGCGACTTCACGGCCAGGTCGTAGCGCAGGCCGGAGCCGATCAGGATCTTCTTCACGCCCTTGAGCGCTCGCGCACGGCGGTAGATCTTGATCAGGGCGCTGTGGTCGGTGTTGAGGTTCTGGCAGATGCCAGGGTAGACGCAGCTGGGCTTGCGGCAGGCCGCCTCGATCTCGGGGCTCTTGCAGCCGATGCGGTACATGTTCGCAGTCGGCCCGCCCAGGTCGGAGATCACGCCCGTGAAACCCTTGACCTTGTCGCGGATGTCCTCGATCTCCTGGATCACCGAATCTTCCGAGCGGCTCTGGATGATGCGCCCTTCGTGTTCCGTGATCGAGCAGAAGGTGCAGCCACCGAAACAGCCACGCATGATGTTCACGCTGAAGCGGATCATCTCCCAGGCCGGGATCTTGGTCGCGCCGTCATGGCTGCCCTGTTCGTCCGCATAGGCCGGGTGCGGGCTGCGCGCGTAGTGCAGGCCGAAGACGTAGTCCATCTCGGCCGTGGTCAGCGGAATGGGCGGCGGGTTGATCCAGACATCGCGTGCCGTCGTGCCTTCGCCATGCGCCTGCACGAGTGCCCGGGCATTGCCGGGGTTGGTCTCCAGGTGCAGCACGCGGTTGGCGTGGGCATAGAGAACTTGATCGGACTTGACCTGCTCGAAACTCGGCAGGCGGATCACCGTACGGTCACGTGGCAGGCGCTTGATGCTGCCGCGCCCCTGCAGTGCCGGATTGCTCATGAAGGTGATGGGCTGGATGGCCGGCATCACGGCGGTCTCGCCACCCTCCTCTTTGCTGCAGCTCTGGCCCTGGGCCGCAGCCTGCTCGGACGTGGTCTGGTAGGGGTTGATGTGCTCTTCCACATGGCCGGGCGTATCCACCTCGCTCGAGTCGATCTCGAACCAGCCCTCGGGGCTGCTGCGGCACACATAGGCTGTGCCGCGCACATCGGTGATGTCCTGCACCGGCTCCCTGGCCGCGATGCGGTGGGCCACCTCGACCAGCGCGCGTTCGGCATTGCCGTAGAGCAGCAGGTCGCACTTGCTGTCCACCACGATGGAACGGCGCACCTTGTCGCTCCAGTAGTCGTAATGGGCAATACGGCGCAGCGAGCCCTCGATGCCGCCCAGGACGATGGGCACCTCGGGATAGGCCTCGCGGCAGCGCTGGCTGTAGACGATGGCCGCACGGTCGGGCCGTTTGCCGCCCACATCGCCCGGGGTGTAGGCGTCATCGCTGCGAATCTTGCGGTCCGCCGTGTAGCGGTTGATCATGGAATCCATGTTCCCGGCCGTCACGCCCCAGAACAGATTGGGCTTACCCAGCGCCCGGAAGGGCTCGGCGCTCTGCCAGTCGGGCTGGGCAATGATGCCCACGCGGAAACCTTGCGCCTCCAGCACCCGGCCGATCACCGCCATGCCGAAACTCGGGTGGTCCACATAGGCGTCGCCCGTGACCAGGATGATGTCGCAGCTGTCCCAGCCCAGCTTGTCCATCTCGACCCGGCTCATGGGCAGGAAAGGGGCCGTGCCAAAGCGGGCCGCCCAGTACTTGCGGTAACCGGTCAGCGGCTTGGCAGCGCGCGGGAAGAAGGAGACGTCGACAGGAGCGTTCATGCGGGAGAAAGAGGCAACCCGCTAGTGTACGTTTTTGGCAATACCAGCGGGTAACCCGGGGCATCCCTCCTTGGCAGCACCGTCCCGCAGGCGCAGAATGATTCTTCATCGGTCATCCCCCGTCCGTTTCCTGTCTTATGCCCACCTTCGACACCCTCGCCGCCTTCTGGACCCTGCCCATGATCAAGACCAATGTGCTGGTCTTCTTCAATCTGCTGGGGGCGCTGTTGCTGGGGCTGCTGGTGGGTTATGAGCGGGCCTACCACGGGCGGGCGGCTGGTATGCGTACCTACGGCCTGGTCTGCATGGCCTCGGCGGCGCTCACGGTCATCGGTGGTTATTCCTCGGCCTGGTTCGGTGGCAACTTCCTGCTGGGCACGGCCACCGACACCAGCCGTGTGATCCAGGGCATCGTG
>CAUPRZ010000097.1:0-7335 GCA_963513855.1 uncultured Hylemonella sp. | reverse complement strand
GGGGGCCAGCAACGTCATCCCGGCTTCGATCGTGGTGGACTTCAACTTCCGCTTCTGCACCGAATCCACCCCCGAGGGCCTGCAGCAGCGACTCACGGCCGTACTGGATAAGCACGACTTGGAGTACGACCTCACGTGGACCATCGGCGGTCTGCCCTTTCTGACCACACCGGGCACCCTGGTCAACGCCGTGCGCGCGGCCATCCGCGAAGAGGCCGGCATCGAGACCGAGCTTTCCACCACGGGCGGCACCAGTGACGGCCGTTTCATCGCCCAGATCTGCCCGCAGGTCATCGAGCTTGGCCCCACCAACGCCACCATCCACAAGATCGACGAGCACATCCCGGTGGCTGACATCGAGCCGCTCAAGAACATCTACCGGCGCGTGCTGGAAAAACTGGCGCAATGAACCCTGCCAGCATGACCTTGCCGACCGTGATCGAACTGATCGAGGCCGGTGCAAAGCAGCTCACCGCCGCCGGCGTGGCCTACGGCCACGGCACCAGCAACGCCTTTGACGAAGCCGCCTGGCTGGTGCTGTGGCAACTGGGCCTGCCCCTCGATGAGATTGATGCCGAGGCGGATCGCCCGGTCACACCGGAAGAACAGGCCAAGGTTGCCGCCCTGCTGCAAGAGCGCATCAGCACACGCAAACCCGCGGCCTACCTGACCCAGGAAGCCTGGCTGCAGGGCGTACCCTTTTATGTGGACGAACGCGCCATCGTGCCGCGCAGCTTCATCGCCGAGCTGCTGGCCAACGGCAACATCGACGCCTGGCTGGGCCTGCACACCCAACGTGTGCTGGACCTGTGCACCGGCAACGGCAGCCTGGCCGTGCTGGCAGCCATGGCCTGGCCCGAGGTGAGCGTGGACGGTGCCGACCTCTCCACCGATGCCCTGGCCGTGGCCCGCATCAATGTGGACAAGCACCAGCTGCAGGACCGTGTCACGCTGCTGGCATCCGACGGACTGGCCGCTGTGTCCGGTCCCTACGACCTGATCCTCTGCAACCCGCCTTATGTGAATGCGCAAAGCATGGCCGCCCTGCCGGCCGAATACCGCGCCGAACCCGAGCTGGCCCTGGCCGGTGGCAGCGACGGCATGGATTTCATCCGCCGCCTGCTGGCCGAAGCGCCGGCGCAAATGAGCGAACACGCCGTGCTGGTCCTGGAGATCGGCAATGAGCGCGAGCACTTCGAGGCGGCCTTCCCGCGCCTGGAAGCTGCCTGGCTGGAAACAAGTGCAGGCGACGAACAAGTCCTGCTGATAACGCGCGAAGCGCTGCTGAAAAAATGATCACCTTGAAGAATGTCACCCTGCGCCGCGGCGCCAGGGTGTTGCTGGATGCTGCTTCCGTCACCATCAACCCCGGCGAAAAAGCCGGCCTCGTGGGCCGCAACGGTGCCGGCAAATCCACCCTGTTCGCCCTGCTCAACGGTACCTTGCACGAGGACAGTGGTGACTACAACATCCCGGCGCAGTGGCGCCTAGCCCAGGTGGCCCAGGACATGCCGGAGACCAGCGAGTCCGCCACCGACTTCGTGATCGCCGGTGACACACGGCTGGTCGCCGCGCAGGCCGAGGTGCTGGCCGCCGAGGCCACAGACGACGGTGAACGCATGGGCCACGCCTATATGGAGCTGCACGATGCCGGCGCCCATGACGCCCCGGCCCGCGCGCAGGCGCTGATCCTGGGCCTGGGCTTCCGGACCACGGAACTCGACAAGCCCGTCAACAGCTTCTCCGGCGGCTGGCGCATGCGCCTGCAGCTGGCACGCGCGCTGATGTGCCCCAGCGACCTGCTGCTGCTGGACGAGCCCACCAACCACCTGGATCTCGACGCCCTGGTCTGGCTGGAAGCCTGGTTGCAGCGTTACGCCGGCACCATGCTGGTCATCAGCCACGACCGCGAGTTTCTCGACGCCGTGACCGGCGTGACGGTGCACATCGAAAGCGCCAAGCTCAACCGCTACGGCGGCAACTACACCAAGTTCGAGGACATGCGGGCCGAGAAGATGGAGCAGCAGCAGGCCTCCTACGCCAAGCAGCAGGAAAAGATCGCCCACCTGAAGAAGTTCATCGACCGCTTCAAGGCCCAGGCCAGCAAGGCCAAGCAGGCCCAGAGCCGCGTCAAGGCTCTGGACCGCATGGAAAAGATCGGCCCGTTGCTGGCCGAGGCGGAGTTCACCTTCGAGTTCAAGGAACCGGCTAACCTGCCCAACCCCATGCTGTCCATGCAGGGCATCGACTTCGGCTACCCGCCGCCCGACGACGCACCGGCTGGCACGCCCCCCACGGTGATCGTGAAGAACATCGGCAAATCGGTGCTGGCCGGCCAGCGCATCGGCATCCTGGGCGCGAACGGCCAGGGCAAGTCCACCGTGGTCAAAACCATCGCGCGCGACCTGGCGCCCCTGGCTGGCGAGATCATCGAAGGCAAGGGCCTGTCCATCGGCTACTTCGCCCAGCAGGAGCTCGACGTGCTGCGTCCCCAGGACACACCCCTGGAACACATGATCTGGCTGGTCAAGGACACCACGGCCCGCGGCGCGCTCAGCGGCCAGCCCACCCGCGAGCAGGACCTGCGCAGCTTTCTGGGCGGCTTCAACTTCACGGGTGACCAGGTCAAGCAGACCGTGGGCACCATGAGCGGCGGCGAGAAGGCCCGCCTGGTGCTGTGCATGCTGGTCTGGCAGCGCCCCAACCTGCTGCTGCTGGACGAGCCCACCAACCACCTGGACCTCGCCACACGCGAGGCCCTGGGCATGGCACTGAACGAATTCGAAGGCACGGTGATGCTGGTCAGCCACGACCGCGCCCTGCTGCGCGCGGTGTGCGACGAGTTCTGGCTGGTCTCACGCGGTGGCATCAGCCCCTTCGATGGCGACCTCGACGACTACCAGCGTTACCTGCTCGACGAGGCCAAGCGCCAGCGCGAGGCCCTCAAGGAAGCCAATGCAGCGGCCTCTGCGGCGGCCAGCGCACCACCACCGGTGGTGGCAGTCGCCGAGCCGGCACGCCCGCGACGCGAGGACAACCGCAGCCGCCAGCTGCGCAAGGAACTGGAACAGTGTGAGACCCGCATGGCCGAACTGGGCCAAGAAAAAACTGCGCTGGAAGAACGACTCTCCGGGGAGCCAGGCATTGACGAGATCAACGAACTCGGCAAACGACTGGGCGCACTACAGGATGAGCTGGACCAGCTCGAGGTCCGCTGGCTGGAGCTGGGCAGCACCCTGGACAGCTAAGCGGATCCACCCTGTCATGCAGCTTGGCTGTGGGCCCCGCCTGCCATGGCTGTGCAGCCTGCGTAGGCGATTTCTGCCCATGCCATGGGCAGTCTGAGCTCGAGTTCAAAGATGGAATCGGGTCGATGGTGTGCTTGCCGTAATGTCGCTGGCACAAAGTGAAACTCACAGAACCCCGAAGTTTCAACGGCCCCCTGCTGACGCTGTATGCGGCTGTAGTCGGCAAGCGCCCGGATCCAGGCCTGATCCGCTGTCTGCATGATCTGCGCCAAACGAGGCTCTCCATGCCGTTCAAAAAAGCGCTGGTACGCTGTCTGGCCAGAACCCGGGATCGCGCCCCATGCGTGTCCCCACGCCCGAAAATTCATCTCCGCTACATCCGTCCCGTTCGAGTGGCCGCCCTGCAGCAGCGGCAGACAGATGTTCCTGATAAACGCCTGGTAGGCGAGGAGCAGTGAGCGCTCGACGAGCGCATACGCCCGGCCCGAACTCCCGAGTTCGACACCCAGTTCACGATAAGCCGACAGCATCAACGCCGATACACCCAGCACCGTACAAGCGGGCACATCAGAGTGTGCATGTCGGTGCGCATTGAATTCGGCTTGGGCAGAGCAACATATCCGCAGCAGCATCCTTTGGGCATCTCCCAACGGCTCTGCGCAAAGTCCGGCCGACAGATGACGCAAGAAGCTGGCACCCCAGGCGTTTGCCATCGGGTGCCCAAAACTGACGCCGATGCACTGTGAAACCGGTACCTGAGGGCGATTGAGTTGAATAGACATGCGAGCCTTTCTGAAGGTGGGCAGAAAACCAAGCCCTGCATCCCTCAGCCCGCATTCTCAAAAAGACCCGTGCAGCCTGTCGGTGCTCTGGCGAACGTAGCCCGCTCAACCGCTCACTTGCACGTTGGCCATGGCGCTAGTCGGCTGCGCGCTGCGGGCTTTGCTGCATCTGCTGCATGGACTCGCCGACCTTCTGCTGGACCTGCTCCATAGTCTGTTTGCCCTGCTCGATCTCCAGCTTCTTGGCCGCGCCCACAGTGGCTGCCGTGGTCGCCGTTTCGGCACCACAGCCCATCAGCATCAGCGCACCCAGGGTGATGAGGGACAGTCTGGACATGATCGAATCTCCTGTGTGATGGCGATGCCGAAAAAACTTCAATGACGGCTCCGTCCTCCTCGGGACCGGCCGTTTTTATGCCATAATAACGGCTTCGGGTTCTTAGCTCAGTTGGTAGAGCAGCGGACTCTTAATCCGTAGGTCGAGTGTTCGAGTCACTCAGGACCCACCAGACCGAAAAGGGGTCTGATCGCAAGATCAGACCCCTTTTTCTTTGGCCCATCACACCCCTGCAGACAAGAAAAAAGGCCTTGCATTGCTGCAAGGCCTTTTTCGTTTTGGCTCCTCGACCTGGGCTCGAACCAGGGACCTACGGATTAACAGACGCCCTGACGATCCCACTGCCAGGGCGCATGAAATCAGGGTTTCAGACCCAGATCTGTCCAATATTTTCCCGCATTCTCGCGAAAGCATGCTTAGTAGCCATGCGGGCTCCGGGTCTGCCACTACTGGATATTGGATGCGCGCAACCATGTAAATTTCGTAGCCCCTTAGCCACGCCTCTCTATGCACGGCAAGAACCAGATCAGTAAGCTTCGATCTGGCTCGTGGCAGCGCTGGCCTAGACGGCGCGCGCCGGCAGTGGTCCATGAAGCGGGAAAGACGCACGCCTGGGTACACCACGTGCATCGATGACATGCCAATCGTGTGGGCGTGAAGCCATTAAAGCAAGGTGAAGCAGGGGCCGGGCTTCCCATGCACCGCAGCGGGCCAAATGCCCCGCCAAGCCGCATGAATACTAGTTTTCAAAGTGCACAACAGCGTGGCCATTGGAGTGCGCAGTGGTTCTTTTGCAAACACGCTTGAGCACGTGCTCGTTCGAGCTTGCACAATTTTTCAAGCGTAGCGTATGTGCGGCGCTACACTACTGGTAGAGGCTTGTATATGAGGGTGACCCCATATATAGTGCTTTCTCCGGACAGCAAAAAGCCGAGGCTGCAACCTCGGCTTTTTGCCCCGAACCGTTTTCCCGGGCCGGGATGGGACAGATCCAAAGAACTGACCGACAACACGATTAGTTTGCCATGGATTGCGCCGGATTCAAGTAAATTGCCCGGGATTTTTTGCCGTTGATCGGCAGAAAGGATACGGCCATGAGCAAAATTGGTCGCAACGCAGGAAACGGGCAGTTTGTGCCCGTCAAGGTAGCCCAGCAGAAACCGGCCACGCATGTGGTGGAGACCATCAAACCATCTCCGCCGCCGCCGCCGAAGAAGAAGTAGGTAACCATCTGGAAGCCCGCAGCGCGAAAGCCCTGCGGGCTTTTTTGTTCCTGGCGCCGGGGCTAAACCCGCCGGGCGAGACGCCGTGATCGCAGCACGATGGCACCAACGCCGGTGCTCCCCGTGGCGCGGGATGGTCCGCAAGGCCGTGCCGCCTGGCTTTGATCCGCAAACAAGTAACACACCACCGAAAACCTCGTGGAGCACCGATGGAAGGAAAACATTCAACCCAATCAGGTCAAGCGGGCCAACTCAGCGACGACGAGCGACTTGCCAACCGCCTCGCACGCTTGCAGCAGGACTTGGACGAAACACTCGACCTGCTTAAGACGCGCCAGCGACTGAGTGAAGGCGTACCCGGCCTGACGACAGACTTCATCGAGTCCGCGAAGCGGGCTTGCATCAGTTCCGCTGTCGTGGCGTACTGCCGGGCCTTTGTCCACTCCAGCGGCGCCAAGTTTGCCGTGCCTCGCCTGGAATTGGGAGTAGCACCAATCGGCAAGGAAAAATGGGCGAGCGACACTCACGACAGCCTACTGAAGGCTCGCCACAAGATCATCGCGCACAGCGACTGGGAATATCATCACAGCGCATTAATACGACCTGGCCCGTTCCACATCGGAACGGCGCGCGTTTTTTCTCTACCTGTTCTCGAGGCCAGCCTCAACGTCGATGCCTTTAAGGAATTGGCCACCACGCTTCATTTTCAGATCTCCGTACTTCGTCGGGACCTGGACGACCGCATCGTGCAGAACGAAAAGCTGGCAAGCTGACTAACGGATATTGGATAGCGACGATAGCGACGATAGCGACGATAGCGCCGGATCATCCATCCGCCGCTCGCCTCTGCAAGTGCCTGTTTTGTAAGCGATTTTGAGATCAAAAAGTACTGGATATTGGAACGAAAGTACTGAATATTAGAAAAACAAAAAGCCCGCTACAGTTTCTGTAGCGGGCTTTCTAGCACCCATGCGGGTTTCTGGCTCCTCGACCTGGGCTCGAACCAGGGACCTACGGATTAACAGTCCGGCGCTCTACCGACTGAGCTATCGAGGAATATTCGGTACGGCGAATTGTACTTGGTAGGACGTGCGGGATTCGAACCTGCGACCAACGGATTAAAAGTCCGCTGCTCTACCAACTGAGCTAACGTCCCACTCAGAGGGACGCTTTTGCGTACCCCGACAAGCCTTAAATTATAGCGTGTTTTTTATCGCGTTCTCAGGCGCGCGCAGCGAGTTGATTGAGGACCCAGCCCGCGGCACACTGGCCGAAGGTCGCCGTCACAGAGACCAGTGAGCCGTAACCGCTGCAATTGAGGCTGCCGTCGCCTTCGACGGCACAAGAAGCATCGGGGCCCTGCACTGCCTCGCGGCTGTACACGCAGGCCACACCGATCTTGCGACCCTCCTTGGGCGCCCCATGCTGCTTGCGCAGGCGGTAGCGCAGCTGGGCCAGCAAGGGATCGTGCGTGACCTTGGCCAGGTCCTCGATGTCCACCTGATGCGCCAGACGCTTGCCGCCCGCCGCGCCCACCGTGATGAACAGCGCCTGGTGCTCGCGGGCCCAGGCCGCCATGGGGGGCTTGGCCTGCACCTGGTCGCAGGCGTCGATGACGGCATCCACACCGGCGGGCAGCAGGGCCGGCCAGTTGCCGGGCTCGACGAACTCTTCGATGCACTGCACCTGGCAAGCGGGGTGGATCAGTGTGATGCGCTCCTGCAAGGCCAGCACCTTGGCCTGGC
>CAUPRZ010000096.1:0-7352 GCA_963513855.1 uncultured Hylemonella sp. | reverse complement strand
TGTTCCACGTCAACGCCTGGGGCATCCCCTATTCCGCCGCGCTGACCGGCGCCAAGCTGGTCTTCCCCGGCCCGGCGCTGGACGGCAAGTCCATCTATGAGCTGATCGAGGCCGAGCGCGTGACTTACGCGGCCGGTGTGCCCACGATCTGGCAGATGCTGCTGGGTCATATGAAACCCGGGGGTCTGAAGTTCTCCACCCTTAAGCGCACGGTGATCGGCGGCTCGGCCTGTCCACCGGCCATGATCACGGCCTTCCGCGAGGAGTACGGCGTGGAGGTGCTGCACGCCTGGGGCATGACCGAGATGTCGCCACTGGGGACGCTGTGCACACTCAAGAACAAGCACCTGACCATGCCCGAGGCCGAGCAGATGAAGATCCGCCTCAAGCAGGGGCGGGCCATCTACGGCATGGACATGAAGATCGTGGACGCTGCCGGTGCCGAGCAGCCCTGGGACGGCAAGACCTATGGCGACCTGCTGGTGCGCGGGCCCTGGATCCTGGGCGAATACTTCAAGGGGGAGGGGGGCAACCCGCTACGCCCCGATGTCCAGGGCCAGGGCTGGTTTCCGACCGGCGACGTGGCCACCATCGACCCCGACGGTTATATGCAGATCACCGACCGCAGCAAGGACGTGATCAAGTCCGGCGGGGAATGGATCAGCTCCATCGATGTGGAGAACATCGCCGTGGCCCACCCGGCCGTGGCCATGGCGGCCTGCGTGGGCATGCGGCACCCGAAGTGGGACGAGCGCCCCGTGGTGGTGGTGGTCAAGAAGCCGGGCGCGGACGTGAGCAAGGAGGACTTGCTCAAGTTCTACGAGGGCAAGACAGCCAAGTGGCAGATTCCCGACGACGTGATCTTTGTCGACGCCATCCCCCTGGGGGCCACCGGCAAGATGCTCAAGACCCGGCTGCGCGAGACGCTCAAGGACTACAAACTGCCGGGCACGTGAACGGAATGAGGAATGACCCTCCGTGGTGCACGGCTGTGCCAGCCACGGATGGAGTCGCAAAGGCGATAGTTCTAGGGCAATCCCTAGCGCGTGGATAGTTGAATTTGGTTACTCTGCAAACATTCTGACAACGAGGAGACGACAAATGAAGTTCACCGTGAAATTCGTGACCGCTGCCGCCACCCTGGCTTTTGCCGGTGCGGCCCTGGCCCAGAAGGGCGAGACCGTCAAGATCGCCTGGATCGACCCGCTGTCAGGCCTCATGGCCCCGGTGGGGAACAACCAGGTGCGCAGCTTCCAGTTCTTCGGCGAGAAGTTCAGCGGGGCCAACAATCCCGCCGGCGTGAAGTTCGAAGTCATCGCCATGGACAACAAGCTCAGCCCCGCGGAGAGCCTGAACCACCTCAAGGCCGCCATCGACCAGGGCGTGCGTTACATCACCCAGGGCAACGGCTCCTCGGTGGCCGGCGCGCTGATCGACGCCGTCGCCAAGCACAACGAGCGCAACCCCGGCAAGGAAGTCATCTTCCTGAACCACTCGGCCGTGGACCCGGACTTCACCAACAGCAAGTGCAGCTACTGGCACTTCCGCTTTGATGCCGACACGTCCATGAAGATGGAGGCCATCACCACCTTCATGAAGGACCAGAAGGACGTCAAGAGCGTCTACCTGCTGAACCAGAACTATTCGCACGGCCACCAGGTCGCCAAGTTCGCCAAGGAACTGCTGGCCCTCAAGCGCCCCGATGTGAAGATCGCCGGTGAAGACCTGCACCCCCTGGCCCAGGTGCGTGACTTCGCGCCCTATATCGCCAAGATCAAGGCCTCGGGCGCCGACACCGTGATCACGGGCAACTGGGGTTCCGACCTGGCCCTGCTGGTCAAGGCTGCCAACGAAGGCGGCTACAACGGCAAGTTCTACACCTACTACACCGGCGTGAGCGGCACGCCGACCGCCCTGGGCCAGACAAGTGCCGGTCGTGTCTTCCAGGTGTCCTACAACCACTACAACATGGGTGGTGACATGGGCAAGTGGCAGGCCGAGTACAAGGCCAAGTTCAATGACGACTTCTACACCGGCTCCGTGATCCACATCTACAAGGCTCTGGGTGAAGCCATGGCCAAGGCCAAGTCCACCGACCCGGTCAAGGTGGCCGCGGCCCTGGAAGGCCTGAAGTACAAGAGCTACAACGGTGAGCTCGAAATGCGCAAGGCCGACCACCAGAACCAGCAGCCCCTGTTCCTGACGGTCTGGCAGAAGGCGGACAAGAAGTTCCCCTACAGCCCGGAAAACACCGGCATGACCCTGGCCCTGGTGAAGGAATTCCCAGCCTATGTGTCGAGCACGCCGACCAGCTGCCAGATGAAGCGCCCCTGAAGCCCTGGCGGCTTCAGATGGGAAAGGGCCCGATGCCTGAGACCTTCGGGCCCTTTTTTTGTCCTCGGAAAAGTGTGCGTGCTGAGCTGAGGCGGTGATGCATAGGGGTCTGCCTGGCAGACGCGGTACTAGAGACGGAAAGACGGGCTCCAAGGGAGTTCTTCATCATCTCCATGCTCAACGGCCTGAGCTACGGGCTCTTGCTGTTCATGCTCAGCTCCGGGCTGACGCTGATCTTCAGCATGATGGGCGTGCTCAATTTCGCCCATGCGAGCTTCTACATGCTGGGCGCCTACATCGGCTACAGCGTGGCCAAGTTCGTGGGCTTCTGGCCCGGGCTCATCATCGCGCCCCTGGTCGTCGGCCTGCTGGGTGCTGTGTTCGAGCGCCTGGCCCTGCGCAAGGTGCACAAGTACGGCCATGTGCCTGAACTGCTGATCACCTTCGGTCTGTCCTACATCATCCTGGAGCTGGTACAGCTGGCCTGGGGCCGTATCGCCGTGGAATTCACGCCGCCCGAATTGCTACAGGGGCCCATGTTCACGCTGATGAACCACGCCACGGAAGGCATCAGCTTGGTCTGGGGCGTGGCCCCGGCCGAGCTGTGTCAGGCGGCGGCCTGCTCACCCTTTCCGGCCACACGGGGTTTCATGATGCTGGTGGCGCTGTTCATGCTGTTGGCCCTCTGGCTCATGCTCACACGCAGCCGCATCGGCCTGGTCATCCAGGCTGCGCTGACCCACCCCGAGATGGTGGAAGCCCTGGGCCACAACGTGCCGCGGGTGTTCATGATGGTCTTCGGCGCCGGCGCCGCACTGGCGGGCCTGGGCGGAGTGATCGGTGGCAGCACCTTTGTCACCGAGCCGGCCATGGCAGCCACCGTGGGCTCGGTGATTTTTGTCGTGGTGGTGGTGGGTGGCCTGGGTTCCTTGTCCGGCGCCTTCCTGGCCTCGGTGCTCATCGGCGTGATCCAGACCTTTGCCGTGGCCTTCGACTACTCCTTCATCACGCTGACACAGCAGCTGGGCATCGAGCTCAGCGCGGCCGCCCGCAACAACTCGGTGCTCAAGCTCACGCTGTCGCAGGTGGCTCCCATCCTGCCTTACCTCTTCCTGGTCCTGATCCTGATTTTCCGGCCCAAGGGACTGCTCGGTACACGGGACGAGTGACATCATGGCCAAACAACATTACGAATTCAAACCCTATAACGTCGGTCGCTGGATCATCTGGAGCCTGTTTGCGCTTCTGCTGATCTTCGCACCCAAGGTCTTCACGAGCGGGTTGGGCGTGACCATGCTCTCGCAGATGGGCATCGCCATCATTGCCTGCCTGTCCTACAACATCCTGCTGGGGCAGGGCGGCATGCTGAGTTTCGGCCACGCGGTCTACTCCGGTCTCGGCTCCTACATGGCCATCCATGCGCTGAACATGGTCAGCAAGGGCAGCCTGCCGATTCCGGTGAGCCTGCTGCCCATCATCGGCGGTTTTACCGGCATGTTTTTTGCCATGCTTTTTGGTTATGTGACGACACGCAAGTCCGGCACGCCCTTTGCCATGATCACCCTGGGCATGGCCGAACTGGTGTTTGCCATGTCGCTGATGTTCTCGGAGTTTTTCGGCGGCGAGGCCGGCGTCTCGGGCAACCGTGTGGTGGGCCAGGCCGTCTTCGGGATCAGCTTCGGGCCGGGCACTCAGGTCTATTACCTGATCGCGGTCTACACCTTTGTCTGTGTGGCGTTGATGTTCGCCTTCACGCGCACCCCGCTGGGACGCATCCTCAACGCGGTGCGCGACAACCCCGAGCGGGTGGAGTTCATCGGCTACAGCACGCAGCGCGTGCGTTACATGGCCTTCATCATCTCGGGATTTTTCGCTGGCATCGCGGGCGGCCTGGGTGTCATCCTGTTCGAGATCGTCACGGCTGAGGTCGTGGGCCCGCTGCGCTCGGGCGGTTATCTGCTGTTCACCTTCCTGGGCGGCGCGACCTTCTTCTTCGGCCCCGTGATCGGCGGCGTGTTGCTGGTGCTGGCCTCGGTGCTGCTGTCGGAGATCACCAAGGCCTGGCTGCTCTACCTGGGCCTGGTCTTCCTCTTCATGGTGATGTACGCGCCGGGCGGCATTGCCAGCCTGATCATGATGAACCTGCGTGTGGCCAGCTTCGGTTTCCTGCGCAAGCTCTGGGTGAGTTATCTGGGTCTGGCCCTGTCCGGCCTCACCATCCTGCTGGGCGCGGCCGTGATGATCGAGATGGTCTATCACATCCAGATGAACCTCTCCCTGGGCCCGGAGCTGCGTTTCGTCGGCATACCCTTGAACGCGCACAGCCCCGACCACTGGTTCGGTGGTGCATTTGTCATGCTGACCGGTCTGGGCCTGTTCGAACTCTGCCGTCGGCACTATGTGCATGAGTGGGGCGCGATCCAGGAAGACATCGAAAAAGAAATCAAGCGGAGGGAAGCCCTGTGAGCGGTCAACAGAACATGAACGTCCCCTACGCCCTGGAGCTCAAGGACCTGCGCAAGAGCTTCGGCAAGACCGAGATCATCCGCGGCATCGACCTGGCCGTGAAACCTGGCGAACGCGTGGCCGTGATCGGCCCCAACGGCGCGGGCAAGTCCACGCTGTTCAACCTGATCAGCGGGCGTTTCGGCCCCACCAGCGGGGAGATCCTGCTGAACGGCAAACGCATCGCCGGCATGAAACCCTACGAGATCAACCGCATGGGTCTCGCGCGCAGTTTCCAGATCACCAACATCTTCCCCAAGCTCAGCGTGTTCGAGAACCTGCGCTGTGCCGTGCTCTGGAGCATGGGCTACCGCTACACCTTCTTCAAGTTCCTGGCGGGTCTGGACGACGCCAACGACCGCACGGAAGAGTTGCTGGAGATGATCCGCCTCGACAAGAAGCGCGACATCCTGGCCGTGAACCTGACCTACGCCGAGCAGCGTGCGCTGGAGATCGGCGTGACCATCGCCGGCGGCGCCAACGTGATCCTGCTGGACGAACCCACGGCGGGCATGAGCAAAAGCGAGACCACACGTTTCATCAAGCTGATCCGTGAGGTCACCGAGGGCAAGACCCTGCTGACCGTGGAGCACGATATGGGCGTGGTTTTCGGCCTGGCCGACCGGATCGCCGTGGTGGTGTATGGCGAGTTGCTGGCCTTCGACACGCCGGAGGCTGTGCGCTCCAATGCACGTGTGCAGGAAGCCTATCTGGGCTCGCCCGTGGCCGATACGCAGGCGGGAGGCCATTGACATGTCTACTTTGCTGAAAGTTGAGAGCCTGCACGCCTTTTATGGCAAAAGCCATGTGCTGCACGGCGTGAGTTTTGAAGTCCAGGCGGGTGAGATCGTGGCGCTGCTGGGACGCAACGGCTCGGGCCGCTCGACCACGGCCAAGGCCATCATGGGTCTGGTGGACAGTGCTGGCAGCGTGAAGTGGCGGGGTGAGGAAACCCAGGGCCAAAAGGCCTTCCAGATCGCCCATCTGGGTGTGGGTTATGTGCCCGAGAACCGCGAGATCTTCCCCAAGCTGACCGTGCACCAGAACCTGATGCTGGGCGAAAAGGGCAAGGGCCGCCAGAGCCGCTGGACCTTTGAGGACATGTACACCATGTTTCCGCGCCTCAGGGAACGCCAGCACACCGAGGCCGGCGAGCTCTCGGGTGGCGAGCAGCAGATGCTGACCCTGTGCCGTACCCTCATGGGCGACCCGGACCTTATCATCATCGACGAGCCCACCGAAGGCTTGGCACCCAAGATCGTGGAACTGGTGGGGCAGTACCTGAAGACGCTCAAGGAGCGCGGCATCTCGGTGCTGCTGATCGAGCAGAAACTGACCATCGCCATGGCCATCTCCGACCGCACCCTGGTCATGGGGCACGGCAGCATCGTCTTCGAGGGCACGCCCGAAGCGTTGCGCAACGACAGCTATACCCGCAAGGAGTGGCTGGAGGTCTGAAAACTTGTGAATAAATCTACTGCGCGACCCCATCGACGCGTTGGGCGGTGCGCGCCATCCTCACGTACCTGAAGTACGTTCCGGTGGCTGTGCTCCGTCCGCCTTGTGCTAGAGCCGCTCGCTACGATTTCTTCACAAGTTTGGAGCGCTGTGCGCGAGCATAGTGGAGGGCTTGTCCCAGCCGTGACAAGTCCTCGTTGCATCGCAACATAAACCTTCTACAATCAAAATCGAACGATCGTTCTATTTTTGAACCACCCGAGGAACGCAAGCATGAGCGCTGAATACAAGGTGCAGGGCGAGATCGCCGTGATCACGCTGAACAACCCGCCCGTCAACGGTCTGGGCTACGAAACCCGCAAGGGCATCACCGGGGCGCTGGCCCAGGCCAATGCTGACGCCAAGGTCAAGGCCGTGGTCATCACGGGTGCGGGCAAGGCCTTCTCCGGCGGCGCGGACATCAAGGAATTCGGTTCCCCCAAGGCCCTGGCCGAGCCCAATCTGCTGAGTGTCATCCTGGCCATCGAGAACTCGACCAAGCCCGTGGTGGCCGCCGTGCACAGCGTAGCCATGGGCGGCGGCCTGGAGCTGGCCCTGGGTTGCCACTACCGCATCGCCGCGCCCGGCTGCAAGGTCGCGTTGCCCGAAGTCAAGCTGGGTCTGATCCCCGGCGCTGGTGGTACACAACGCCTGCCACGGGCTCTGGGTGTGGAAGCCGCGCTCAATATGATCGTCAGCGGCGAGCCTGTGCCCGCCGAGATGCTGGCCCAGGTGCCGGGACAGAAGCTCTTCGACAAGATGGCTGCTAGCGCCGGGTCCCTGATGGACGAAGCCATGGCACTGGCCAAGGAAAAGGCCGAGGTGCGTCCGCTGCCCCTGGTACGCGAGCTGCCCTGCAAACACCCCAAGGGCGATGCCTACTTCCAGTTCGCCCGCAATATGGTGGGCGGCATGAGCAAGAATTTCCCCGCGCCGCTCAAGTGCGTGGACGCCGTGGAAGCCGCAACCAAGAAGAAGTTTGACGAGGGCCTGATGTACGAGCGCGAGCTCTTCAT